>NZ_JBTIXF010000044.1:0-57078 GCF_055793945.1 Plantactinospora sp. A48
GGGGGGGGGGGGGGGGGGGGGGGGGGGGGGGGGGGGGGGGGGGGGGGGGGGGGGGGGGGGGGGGGGGGGGGGGGGGGGGGGGGGGGGGGGGGGGGGGGGGGGGGGGGGGGGGTGGTGTTGGCAGGAGGCCGGCCTCTGTGTTCGTTGGCTCTCGCCCCCCCCCCGCTGTCGTGCCTCACGCTCCCTCAGCAGGCTTTCACCTGCAGGACCTGGCCCCCTTCGCGTACGCCAGGCCGAAGCCGCCCGCCGACGAGTCCATGAAGATCACCTCGCGCCCCACGCCCGCCGTCGCGAACATCTGCGCGCCCGGGCTGCACGACGCCGGACCGACGTACGTCCCGGTGAGGTTGTACTGCTTGAGCTTCGGGTTGAGCGAGTTGTCCGGGTAGCCCCCGGTCTCGAGCCAGAGGTCCGCGGGGGCCTCCTCAGTGATCGTGAGGGTCGTGTCGGACAGTGTGAGGACGTCGGCGCGGATCGCCTGCGGCGAGTTCTCCTCGAAGAGCAGTTGGCTGGTGCCGGTGGCGAAGTCGAAGAGCCGCACGGAGTCGTTGAACGTCCCCTGGCTCCAGTGGCCGTCGACGTAGGTTCCGTAGTCACGGTTGATCACCCAGGCGACGCCGGTGCCGGACACCTGGGGGTAGCTCATCGTCTCGGCGCCCGGGTCACCGCCCGCGAAGGTCGTCTTCCCGGTCGCGACGTCGTACACCTCGACGCCCAGCGACCACCAGGTGCCGTTGGCGTCGGGCTTGCCGTAGTCCTCGTACCGGACGTAGGAGATCTTCCCGTCCTTGACGCTCGGCGCCGTCGCGTTCCCGAGCCAGTCGGGGTGCGCGAGGGTGTGAACGGTCCGCGAGCTGCCCCGCAGGTAGCGCACGACGTCGAGGTAGCCCTGCTCCGGGTCGTACTGGCTCCACGTGACGACGGTGCCGTCGAAGCCCAGGCCGTCGATCCGGTACGGCGAGCTGTACAGCTCCTCGACGCGCCCGCCGCGGACGGGCGCCGACAGAATGCGGTTGGTCTCCCAGGTCGGCGAGTCGGGATCCGCCTTGATCGAGAGCCAGACGACCCGCCTGCCGTCGGTGTGCGGGAAGCTGTGCGCGCTTCCGTCGTCCGGGGAGATCCGGTACGGCGCGACCCTGCCGTCGGTGCGGCCCACCCAGATCGACGGCGGCTGGGTGTGGTTCGCGTCCGACCGCGGCACCGTGAACCAGCCGCCGGCCATGCTCGCCGCCATGTCGACGTACATCCCGGTGTTGAGCCGGTCGACGAGAAGGTCGGTGTTCCTGCCGTACAGGTTCGCCTTCCACTTCGCGGTGATCCCCCGCGAGTCGAACGCCGCCCGGACCACCTTGAGGTCCTTCGGGTTCAGGCCGGTTGACTTGGCGGCGGCGAGCACCGCGTCGCGGGCGTCGACGAAGTCCGACATGGGGGTGAGGTAGTCGGTGAGCGCCCGGTAGACGATCTTGTCGGCGACCGGGCCGCCGAACGCCTGGCGCAGGTCCCACAGCGCCCCGGACACGATCGTCGAGTTGAGGTGTACGCCGCCGTCGTCCATCTGCGGCGTGTCCATGAGGTGCTGGAAGTCCGCCGTGGTGGCGCCGTCGTCGAGGTTGCGCAGGGCGCACCTGGTGGGCGCCAGGGTGCGGCAGAGGTCGCCGCCGATCAGGCTCGCCTCGGGGTCGGACATCGACGTGCCCGACGCGTCGAGGTCGATGGCGTTGCCGAAGTAGTCGGCGATCGCCTCGTTGAGCGCGCCCGGCTGGCCGGCGTAGACGAGGCTGGCGGAGTTCTCCACCACACCGTGCGTCATCTCGTGGCCCACGACGTCCGGGTCGGCGGCCAGCGGCAGGTACTCGTCGTCGCCGCTGCCGTACACCATGCGGGTGCCGTCCCAGTACGCGTTCACGAACGGGGAGCCGCCGTAGGTGATGCCGACGATCGAGTTGATCGGCATGCCGGCGTCGTCCAGGCTGTTGCGCCCGAGCTTCGCCTGGAACCATTCGAACACCTTCGCGGCGTCCCAGGCCGCGTCCACGGCACCGGCGTCGGTCAGGTCCGCGCCGAGCGTGCTCGACGGCGATGCGAACGGTCCCACGCCCTCGGGCAGTTGGCCGTCGAGCAGCTCGTAGTAGTCCCGGCCCCGCGCGTCCCAGGTGGTGATCGGCACCGTCCGGCCGTCGGGAAGGGTGTGGGTCTGGTCGATCATGAGGTAGGAACTCGCGTCGCCGGTCCGGACGAGCGGGACCGGCACGGTGACGCCGTGCAGGCTCCGGCCCTCGCCGACGACCGGCGTCGTGCCGTCGCCCGACCGGGACGGCTGCGTCCCGCGCCGCGGCGCGACGATGGTCCCGTCGCCGGCCAGGGCGGCGGCCTGCTGCGCGGTGGCGAAGGCCTTGATCCGGCTGACGCTGAGCAGCGTCACCCCGTTCGTCGCGCCCACGTACACGTCGCGGAGCACGGGCTGACCCGTGACGGCGTCCTTGCCCTTGACCAGCACGCGCCGCGCGAGCACGCCGGTGCCGGTCGGCATGACCACGAGGCCCTGGTCGGTGCCGCTGAGGTCGGCGTGGGCGGCGTCGGGCGGCGTGCCGGGCCGCGGGGCGCCGGCCACGACGGCCGCGCCGGGGTGCAGGCTCCTGCGCACGTCCTCGACCGCTCGGGAGGTCGCGACGTCCACGGGTATCGAGGTGCTGGTCGTGTCGACGTCGAGATCCGTGAAGTAGGCGCCCGACGTGCCGGTCACCACGCGCCTGCCGGCCTTCTTCTCCATCCGCACCACGTACTGCGCGCCGAACACGGGCAGGCCCTTGTACTTCTGGTTCAGCCGGACCGTCTCCTGCGTGTCCCGCGTGTCGACGCTCGCTGTGCTGAGCGTGCCGGCCGGGTCGGCGATCTTGTAGCGGTCCTTGTGGCCCGCGAGGTGTGCCTTGGCGGCCTTGTCCGGTGCGATCGTGGCCTCGACCGGGTCGGCCAGGTCGTCCACGAGCGTGGGGGTGTCCGTGGCGGGCGCCACGGTGACCGGAGCGGAAGCCTCCGCGGTGGTCGTCGTGCCAGTCGGTGACGGGGTCGCCGCGTTCGCGGCCTGGGCGGTGGTTCCGAGGAGGGCAGCCGTCGCCAGGATGGCGAGGGCAGGTGGTGCCTTGGGTCTGCGCATCTGTTGCTCCTGCAAAGTGGTCCAACGCCCGGCCGACTCCTTGCGGCAGGGGATTCGCTCACCCTCACCGCCGTGTCGCCACCGGCACAAGGACGACTTTGCGCATCTGCACAAGCGCGCACACCTCGACGGCGAGGGTGTTCACCGACGCCGTGGTCACGGAGATCCGCCACGGGCAGGTCGCGAACCGGCCCGTCCACGTCCTGGTCGGGATCAGCCTCGACGGGGTCAACACCTCGAGCCGCTCATCACCCCGCGGGGATAGGAGAAGTTGGGGGTGGGTCTCAGGTCAGGGCCACGGTCGCAATGGCCACGACGCCGACCACCAGGGCCCGGATGGACCAGGTGATCCGGGTGAATTTTCGGTACGCCACCAGGTGGGCCGCCCAGAGCTGTCCGGCTATGGCCCGTTCGAAGGTCTCGTTGTCGGTTGCCGCCTTCGTCCAGGCGTCGATGAAGGCTTCCCGGTCGTCGCCGTACCGACGGGCGACGTGGTCGTAGTAGTGCAGTGACCACGGGGTCGTGGCCTGCCGGTGTGGTGCCAGCGTGTAGAGCGCCAGTAGAGCGCTGAGTACGACGCAGACGCCGGCGATGAGCAGGACGCCCTTGGCCCACGGATCGTGCGCTGGCGGAAGTTGCCCGGTCAGGACCCCGGCGACCGCCAGGACGGCGGCCGCCTTCACATCGGCGAAGCGGATCATCTCGTTCGCTTGTTGCAAGGAGGCGTGTCCTGCCTCCCTCATGAGGCCTCCAGCTGTTCTGTCAGGTCTGATCGGTCGTACGAGGTGAAGATCTTCCCGAGTTGTCCGAGGAGATAGCGGCGTTGACCGTCGTCGAGTTTTCCGAGGAAGTCACCGATCAGCTTGGCTGTCAGCTGAAACTGGGACTCTCCGACATCACCGAATTTGGCGGCGATTCCGTCGAAGTCGATGTTCAGCATCGCGTTCAGTTGGTCGGGATGGTGGTAGAGCCAGTAGCTGCGGGCAACGTCGGGTCGTGAGTAGACGCTTTCTCGTAGGTAATTGGCCCGATCCAGCTCGGCCTGGTGCTTCAACCGTTCGATGGCGGTCTGCCGGTCAATCTCCAGGATGGTCTCGGCGGCGGCGCGGGCTTGCGGGGTGACGAGCAGCTGCACGTGGACGTCGTTGCCCATCCGGGTGTTGAGTTCGTTTTCGGCGTTGCCTGCCTGGGTGACGCAGTATCGGGCGGTCACCCGGTCGGCCCATTGGGTGATCTCCTGCCGTCTGGGCCAGAGTGTCGCCTGGCCGTTGCCGTGCTGCCAAAGCTGGAAGGTCGCGTTGAACGGGATGTGCGAGTGGCAGCTGCGCAGTTCGGCGAAGAAAGTGGTGCGTGTTGGTTGGGCCGGTTCTTCGGGCCTGGTCCACAGGTTGGAGAGGCGTCCGCGCCAGTTGTCGCTCATGGGGTCTCCAGCGGGTTTGCTCGGTGGAACCGCTCGTTGAGCCGGTCACGCAGGTCGCGAGCGGCCGGCGCCTCAGCGTCGCGCGCCAACGGTTGCCAGTCGTAGAGCAGGTCGGACATGCGGGCGAGCCGGCTGCTGGCGCCCTGGCCGGTCCCGCCGGCCCGGATCATCAGCTCGGTGAACAGATCCTCGTAGGCGGGTTCGGTTGCTGTCGTGTCCAGCCAGCGGAGGAGCGACTCGCGGAACTCGCTGCGTGGTCCTTCGCCCGTGAACACGAGGGTGAAGGCGGCTACCAGGTCGGTGCGCAGTTCCGGGTCGCCAGTCAGTTCGGTGAGGATGAGCCGGGCCCGGTCCGGGGTCTCGGAAATCGCCGCCAGGGCGCGCAGGCCCACGTCGTGGCGCTGGTCCTGCCCGGCCGCCCACTGGACGATCCGGCGCAGCGTGGCCGGTCGGTGCAGCGGTCGCTCCCAGAGCGATCGTACGGCCGCCACGACCTCGTCGGTGACGGCGTCAATGCCCCGCCCGGCCAAGTTGTTCAGCCGGGTAAACGCCACCTGAGGGTAGGTGTCCGCCAGCGGCCCACCGCAGACCGCGGCGACGGCGCAGAGCAGGGGCAGGCTTCCGGAGTGGACGGCCCATTGGTTGAGCCGACCGCGCATCGCCGGTCCGGCCTCGGGACTCATCGCCACCGCTGTCATCAGGTCGAGGACCAGCGGGCGCAGGGTCTGGTAACCCCACCACCGTTCGGTCAGGGTACGCACCTCGGGCGCGTCGGCCCCAGGAAGCGCGAGGGTCACGGCGAGCATGGCCGACGTCACCTGTCCTGCGACGCGGACATTCGGGGAACCACCGCGGCGCATCGGCAGGTCGGACGCCCAGCTCCAGAGTCGGGTGCGGAATGCCTTGGACTGGTCGCCGTGTACATAGCGCAGGATCGCGACGTCGTAGGACGGAAGGGTGAAGAAGATCCGGTGCTGGTCGTCGATCCGGGCGTTGACGGTCTTGGCTAGCTGGCGGATTCCGGGGGCGCCGATGCCGCCGCGTACATTCGCCGGTTCAGCCAGTTTTTCGGCGAGCTTCTCGGTGGCGTGCAGCACATTTGTGGCCTGTCCCCCCTGCAGGAAGGCCAGGGTGATGAGGAAGAGCCGGGTTCGGGCGTCCGCGTTGTTCTCGAACCAGGCGACCAGTTCATCGTCCCAGTTCTGATAGGCCTGGACCGCCTTGCGGGCGATCTCAGCCAGTGGCTCCCGGGGGTCTTCCGCTGCGGCTCTGATCCGGCGGGACAGTCTGGCGATCTGGGTCGGGGTGGCGTCTTGCAGCATCGCCGGCAGCGGCGGCGTCTGGAGCAGGGCGTCCACGTCCAGTCGAGGGCGCTGGTCGTCCAGGAGCCGACTGAGCAGTTCCGTGCGTACGGGGGTGGTGACCGTGAGGACGGTGAAGCCCGGAACGTCCTCGGGACTTTCGAGGCTCTTCCGATCGACCAGGACGACGAGGTACGAGTCCCGCTTCTCCACGGCTTCCCGATAGGCGATGAGCAGCTCCCGCAGTCGCCCGTTCCGGTTTCCCGGCGGCACCGTGAGCAGGTAGGCGCAGCGGCCGTACGACGACCATGGCACCTCGTCGACAGGTAGTAGCCGCTGTTCGTCGTCGTCGACCGGGATCTCCCGCCGGGGCGAGGGGATGGCGCCGAGCAGCCCGACCGCGGCGGTCCGGCGGCCGGTGCCGGGGTCGGCCACCAGCAGAATGTGCCGCTGCTCCCGCAGGATCCCGGCCGCCGTTTGCCTGGACAGCCCGCCCGGGCCGTAGGCACGCGCCACGAAGGTCTCGATCGTCTCCCGTACGAAGGTGTCGGAAAGCTCCCGGGCGGCCTGGTACCGCCCGAGCCAGTTGTGGACGGTCTGCACCATGCGGCCGACGTGCGCGGCGACCTGGCCGCTGTTCTCCTCGACGTACGGGCCGTCGCCCCCGTACGAGCCGTCGTCGATGTCATCGGCGTAGGACTCGTCGATGTCCGGGTCCACGGGCTCGATCGGGTCGGCAGTCACCGGCCACCGTCCTTGTGCATCGTCATGCTCTCGACCGTGGTGGCGACCATGCCGTCGTTGCGCTTCACCCGAGGGCCGGAGATCCGCGGCCGCGCCGACTTCTCCGCCCGCGGCGAGGACGACTGCGACTGCGATGGGGAGGAGGATGCCGGCGTGGCCGGCAGCACGCCGAGCAGGTTCCCGGAGACCACCGGAAGATGGAGCCACGCCTGCTGGTTGAACGCTTTACCGTCAACCACCGCCGTGACCGGAATGCACCGCTCGGGCCGCATCCCCGCGTAGCCGGCGGCGATGACGTCGGTGAAAACACGGTCGGAGAAGATGCAGGCCACGAATGTGACCTGCGGGCTGGCTCCGGCGAGGACGGCCTTCACCGGCGCGGAGTCGAGCAGGCGGTGGGTGTCGTTGCGGGCGTCTCCGTTGCCGGTCCAGTGCGGATTCTCCGGGTCCGCCGGCAGCGGCCCGACGTGCAGGCTCACCCGCAGCTGAAGGCGTGCCCGAGCCTGGCGGTTGTGCTCGGCGAGGCGTTCCTGGAGCAGGCGCGGGAACGGGTCGACCAGATAGGGCAGGACGTGCGTCGGGAGCCCGACGGCGAATCCGTCGCCGGTCGGGCCGAGGAACGCCGGGCGTTCCCACTCAGCCCGTAGACCGGCGCCGGTGAGGGCGTCGCCCGCGAGGTCGAGCAAATTCTTGCTGATCGTCTCGTGCGTGCTGCCAGGCTCGGCAGTGAAGCCCTTGGCGTCCACCGCCAGGATCGCCCGGTACGGCGGCAAGTCGATCGACTGTGCGAACGGGATGTGTTCCATGGGGGTCCTTTCTCCAGGACGGGACCCCCTCAGCGTCGACCGGGACCAGGTCGTTCTCTGCCCACTTCTGGGCGGAAACCCTGTGACCGGCCGCTCAGCGCCGCCGGGTTCATGACGACGACCTCGCGCCGTCCGGTGGCGACGATGCCGGCTTCACGCAGGGCGGTCAGCTCGGCGACGACCGCGTTGCGCGAGGCGCCGACCAGTTCGGCGAGTTCCGCCTGGGACAGCCGGATCGCGGGGCGCTCGGCGGTGCGTCGGCTCTCCCGGTCGAGCTGGATCAGCGCCCGGGCCAGCCGCTCCCGCACCGGCAGCACGGCCAACGCCGTACGCTGGGCGTCCGAGGTGCGCAGCCGGCCCACCGTGTAGGTGGCGAAACCTGCGGCGAACGCGGGGCGGGTCAGGAAACGCCGGAACTGCGGGCCGGTCAGCAGCCGGGTCACCGTGGTGGTGAGGGCAGTGACGGTGGCCGAGCGGGGTTGCAGGTCGACCGCGGCCAGATCGCCGACAACGTCGCCGGCAGCCCGCAACGTCAGAATCGCTCGGCTGCCGTCATTCTCCGATCGTACGATTTTGACGCAGCCAGCCACGACCACATGCACGTGCTGCGTGGTATCGCCCTGACGCAGGAGAACATCACGGGGTTCGAAGCGTACCCGGATTCCGGTGTGTCGCACCCGATACCACTCGTCCTGCGGGAGATGAGCGCCGAGCCCGGACTCTCCGCAGTCATGCATGCACAGAATCTATCGCCGACGGCACCGACTTCGACACACCTGGCGTCCTGATCGGAACGCATCCGACAGTCTGAACGATCCCGGCCGGTCGAGGTCGAGCTGACTCCGATTCGCCAGGCATGCCGACCCGGCCGTGGCGTGCTGGTGGGGCTCATCTGGTGGGCGGCTCGCGGCGCAGTTCGGCCAGGTCGTCGGTGGTGAGGTGCAGTCCGACGGCGGCGACGTTCTCGGCGAGGTGGTCGAGGGAGCTCGTACCCGGGATCGCGAGAGTGACCGGCGAGGCGGTGAGCAGCCAGGCCAGCGCGACCTGTGCGACGGTGGCATCGTGCCGGGCGGCGACGTTCGCGAGGATGGCCCGATCGGTCCGCGGCCGACCGCCGCCGAGCGGGAAGTAGGGCACGTACGCGATACCGTCCCGCTCGCACCGGGCGAGGACCGCGTCGTTCTGGTGCGCCGCGCTGTGCTGGTTCTGTACGGCGGCGACTGGGGCGATGGACAGTGCCTCACCGAGTTGGTCCGCGTTGACATGGCTGACGCCGAGGTGTCGGACCAGTCCTTCCTGACGAAGTTGTGCCAGTTCCGCGAACCGTTCGCCGATTGACTCGCCAGCGGGTTCACCCATGCCGTTCGTGCGTAGGTAAACCAGGTCAAGGTGGTCGCGGCCGAGCCGGCGCAGGTCCTGTTCGATGAGACGACGCTGGGCGGTCGCGGGATCGCCGTGCTCCAGCATCGCGCCGACCTTGGTGGCGATGACCAGATCGGCGGGGTACGGCGAGAGTGCCTGCCGGATCATGTCGTGCGCGTGGAGGGTGCCGGACCCGTACGAGGCTGCGGTGTCGATGTGGTTCACACCGATCTCGGTGGCGCGGCGCAGGATCGCGATGCCGTCCTCGGGCTCGCGGATTCGGCCGCCGAGAGCGAGCCGCATCGCGCCAAGACCGAGGCGGCGGACCCGAAGGTCACCGCCGAGGGAGAAGTCGTTCGTCATGACGAGCGACCATAGCAAGAATGTGCGCGCGCGCAAATTTGCGTGCACGCACTCTGTCTGCGATGCTGCACCCGATGACAGAGGAACCCGGCTTACGTGAACGGAAGAAGGCGGCGACCCGAGCGGCGATCAGCGCCGCCGCACTGCGCCTCGCGCTGGAACGCGGACCCGGCAACGTCCGCGTCGACGACATCGCCGAGGCCGCCGGTGTGTCGCCGAGAACCTACAACAACTACTTCTCCAGCCGGGAACAGGCGATCATCGCAGCGGTCACCGCCGAACGCGCGTCGCGGATCGTGGCGACCATCGCCGACCGGCCGGCTGAAGTCGGGCTCGCGGATGCCGTCATCGACGCCGTCGCCGGACAGTACGCCGATCCAGGCGACGACCAGCGGACGGCGATGTTGCTGATCACGTCCACGCCCGCGCTGCGCGCCTCCTACGTCGACACCACCGCCACGATCGAGCAACCACTGGCCGCCGCGATCGCCGAGCGGCGCCCGGACGTCGACCGGCAGACCGCCGAGGTGCTCGCCGCCGGTGTCATCGCAGCCACCCGGCTCGCGCTGCGGCGGTGGCTCGACTCGGTGAGCACGCCATCGTCGATGCACGGCTTCGTGATACCCACGGGATCGCTGCCGGATCTCGTACGGGCCACACTGGCGCCGCTCGCCCCCGCGCTCGACGCAGCCGGACACCGCCGATGACCGCCGCGCCACCGCACTTCCCGAGCAAACCGCCAAGAGCCTCATCGACACACGCCCGATAGCGCACCGACCTCCACCCGCCGATCAGCCAAGATCGGTCGGGTGCGCGCATCTGCCGGAAGCGTCACGTTGACGGTCGATCTTCACCAGCCTCGACCGGCCCCGTTCCGGTAATGCGGGTCGCTCCGATCCTGCCCACGGCGGCCCGTCCGCGTGCACCGGCACCACCGCATGCCAGAATGCCCATAAAGCAGGATCAGATCCGACAGAACGGGCGGGCCGATGACGACGAGCAGGGCCGCCGAGCTGGTGCGGGACCCCGAGGATCCGCAGCGGGCCACGTTCCTGGAACTCTTCTTCGACCTGGTGTTCGTCCTCGCGCTCGCCCAGCTCTCGCGCGGACTGGCCGAGGATCTCGGTTGGAGCGGTGCCTTCCGGACGCTGGTGCTGTTGGGTGCCATGTGGTGGGTCTGGTCCAGCACCGCCTGGCTGACCGACAGGACGGACCCGCAACGACCGGTGATCCAGACGCTGGTCATCGCCACCATGGTCGGCAGCCTGGTGATGGCGGCCGCGGTGCCCGAGGCGTTCGGTGACACGGGCCTGATCTTCGCGGGCGCCTACGTCGCCATCCAGCTCAGCCGCGGACTCGTTCTCGTGACCGCTCTGCGTGGCCACGAACTGCAGCGCACCGGCATGCGCGGGCTGTTCTGGTACGGCCTGTCGGCACTGCCGTGGATGACGGGGGCGTTCGTGCCCGGTACGGCGCGCGGCGCACTGTGGGCACTCGCGGTGGTTCTTGACCACACGGCCGGCAGGATCGGCTTTCCCACCCCACGGGCGGGTCGTACGCCCAGCCAGGACCTGGTGATCTCGGGCGAGCACCTGGCCGAACGCTACCGACAGTTCTTCATCATCGCGCTCGGTGAGCTGATCCTGGTCACCGGGCTGGCACTCAGCAGCAGCGGCTTCGCGCCGGACCGGGTCGCCGCGTTCGCCGTGTCGATCGCGACCACCGTGCTGCTGTGGCGGATCTACATCTACCGCGCCGGACAGGTCCTGGCGGAAGCCATCGCCGTGTCCGCCGACCCGGTCCGCCTCGCCGGATCGGCGTCATACGCCCATCTGGTCATGGTGGCCGGCGTGGTCGCTGCCGCCGTCGGCGACGAACTCGTCATCGCCCACCCACTCGGGCACACTCCACCAGCCTGGATCGCCGTCATCATCGGCGGACCTGCCCTGTACGTGGTCGGGCGCGCCCGCTTCGAGCACACGGTATTCGGCCGCGTGTCCCGATCCCGACCTGTCGGCGTCGTTGCGCTGGCCGCCCTGGCACCGGCGATGCTCCCCATGCCGCCGGTCGTGGTCGCCGCCGCTGCCGCCCTCGTCCTGATCGGGATCGCCATATCCGACGCAACCCGGGCCCACAACCGCCCATCCGAGCCGCCGTCACCACTCGGCCAGCCGGGAGTGTCACCCACGTCTTGATTCGCCGCGTCAGCAACCAGTTCCGGCTCGGTCCGGGCGCCGTCACTGTCGCGGCCCGTCCGGCGGTCAGGAAGCCCGGGCCTCCGCCACGTGCGTCCGCTCGGCCTCGGCAAGGCACCGATCACGCCATGACCTCAGCTCCGGGACGTCGGCGTCGTCGAGTTCCAGCGCCGCGTCGAAGTCGACGATCGCGCGCTGCGGCGCACCGGCGGCGTGGTGGGCGATGCCCCGGTTCAACAGGAGATCCGGGTCGGGGCCTACCTCCTCCAGCGCCCGATCCAGCAGCGGAATCGCCTTGGTCGGCTCGTCCAACTTGTATCGCACGACGGCCAGGTTCACCAGTGCGGCAGGGTAGGCCGGATCGCTCTTCAGCGCGTCCTCCAGCAGCCGGGCGGCTGTGGTGTACGCGGACCGCTGCATGGCGATGCTGCCGGACATGCACAACAGCCTCGGCTCGTCCGGGTGCAGTGTCAGGCCCGAGTCCGCATCGGCTTGAGCTTCTTCCAACCGGTCCTGGGCAAGCAGGATCTCGGCCCGGACGAGCCTGCTGTCGGTGTCCGTCGGTTCCATGTCCAGGACGTAGTTCAGGTCGGCGAGCGCCCCGTCGACATCGTCCAGTGCCAGCCGGGCCGTCGCCCGGTTGTAGTACAACTCGGGGTACGGCGGTGCCAGCTGGACGGCACGGTCGTAGTCGGCCAGCGCCGCGTGCAGGTCTCCGAGCTTGCGGGAGATCTTTGCCCGTTCCGACAGGTAGTCCGTGTAGTACGGGTCCTGCTCGATGAGGATGGTGAAGTCCGCGTACGCCTCCTGCCACTTGCCGAGCGCGGCGTTCAGCCGGGCCCGGTTGTACCGGAGCTGTGAGCGGTGCAGGACCCACTCGCCCGTGCCGAGCGCCGCGTCCAGCCGACTGATCCCCCCTTCGACGAGCTCGAGCGCCTGCTCAAGGTTGCCGCGATGCATCTCGATCAGCGCCAGTGCGTTGGCCTGGAAGACGCTGTACGTCAGCCGGTCGGCGGGGTCAGGGAGCAGATTGGCGATGGCGACCGCGTTGTTCTGCCAGGACAACGCGGTCGCGTGGTCGCGTGGTCGCAGGAAGCGCGTGTACATCATGGCCATCGCGTAGCTGCTGGTCATGTGCAGTTTGGGGTTCGCGTACAGCCGGCGAAGCTCCAGGTAGAGCTGCATCGACTCATCGAGTCGACCCAGCGGCACGAGGGCCGCCGCGAGGTGGTTGGTGAACTCGATGTAGTCCTGCTCGTCGAGTTGCGGATCCAGCAGTGCGCGGCCACGGAAGCCGAGGTCGACGATCGTGTCGGAGACACCGATCCGTACGCACCAGCGCTGGGCCTCCCGTAACGCGGCCCGCCCCGCCCCACCGGGGTCGCTGCCGTGCTCCCGGTGGTAGGTGATCGCGCCCACCCGGACCCCCCACGTGGCGTCCGACGTGAGCCGGTCGGCCCGCTGGTCGTGCAGGCGGGCCCGATCGGCGGCGGAAAGGCCCGCGTAGGCTTCCCGCTCGGCCGGGTCGTCGCTCGTGCCGTCACCCTCCACGAAGCTTCGGGCCAGCTCCTCACCTGGACGGGGCACCGAGGTCGCCGAGGCGGCCGGGGCAGTCAGCCGGGTCGCGTGAGTCGCCAGGGCAGCCCGCAGCTCGGCCGGCGGCGTGGTGTCTTCGGCCATCCCGACGGCTATCGGCCACAGCTCGGCCGGTACCCGCCGCAGCAGCAGCGCCAGAAACTCCAGGGTCGTGGCGGCCGCCGCGTGTACCTCGTCGAACACCAGCGGCGGCAGGCGTAGGCCGGCGTCGCTACTGCGTACCGCGTACGTCCGCAGGAAGGTGACGATCCCCTGACTCATGCAGCGGACCATGCTGGCCCCGTAGAACCGGGTGCGCTCCTTGAAGGACGCCTCGTCGGCGAGGGTACGCGGGGATGGGCCGATCAGCTCGGCCAACTCCGGCATGCCGTAGAGGAGTTCCACCCGGTGCTGCTCCACCAGCTCGGGCCAGTGCCGCATCGCCTCCGGCAGCACGGCGCTCAGCACCGTGTCGATCCCCGTGTAGGGTCCGCGGCGCTGCCGATGGCATCGGGCCACCAGGACGGCCTCGGCCTGGCCGGCGATCATCGCCAGGCGGTCGACCGCACGCTCGCCGATGATGAGCTGATGGGTGGACATGTCACATCACTCCCTCGGTCAGACGGCCCGACGCGGTGCGCTCCCGGCGCTCCCGGCGTTTGCGCAGCGACAGCCGGATCAGCAGGAACACGTTCACGGCGTTGAAGGACAGTGAGACCACCGCGTCCCAGAATGCCTGGTCGGCCACGCCGGTCAGCAGGCCGTGCCAGGCGATGGAGAAGTACCGGAGCACGACCGGAAGCGAGCCGAAGACCATGATCAGCACCATCACGCAGATGCCCACGACCGCGAAGGGACCGTAGAAGGCGCCCACCCTGCGGTCATGCGGGGTCCACTGCTCCTCATCGCGGATCCGCGCCGTGCGGCCGAGCAGCCGCCAGAGCCGGTTGCGAAGGAGCGTCATGCTCGCGTCGTGCAGGTCGTGGCAGTTGAGGGCGGTCGCGAAGACGTAATACAGGTCGGTCTGCAGATAGAACTGGAACTGCCAGGCGATCCGCATCACCACGGTGAAGGCGAGCGCGAGACAGATGCGTCCGACCAGGGTGAAGCCTCCGTCGGCGTCGCGGGTGGCCTGGGCGATGAAGCCGGCGATCGACAGCACCACGACATCGCAGATCATGCCGGCCAGGAACGGCAGGTAGCGTCTGGCGCGGGGCACGCTGAACAACGAGTTGAGCTTGGTCTCCACCACGATGTAGTTCAACCGGTTGCTCATCCGGATGCTGCTCTTCAGCCCGAGTCGGGCTGCGCTGAGCAGGTGAAACATCTCGTGCGCGAAAATCAGCGGGGTCTGTCCGACAAGGATCGTCAGCTGCACGACGACCAGCGAGTCGACGAAGAAGATGTGCCGGGGCGCCGGTCGTATTTCGGGGTGGCCAATGAGCAACCAGAGCCAACCCGCGAAAATCAGCCCATAGCTGGCGAGTGCCGGACGCGAGAGCAGGATGCGGCCGGCTGTCCGTAGCACGACACTGGGTGGACCGGTCGGAGCGGCGTCGGGAGCCGCCCCGTCCGTGCGGACGAAACCGAGTTCACGGAGTGACTCGACAAAGTCCTCCAGGTCCACCGGTTCACCGAAGCGCTCCTGGTACCACAGGGCTGCACTATTGGTGCTCATTCCCTCGGACAGTCTGCGCAGCAGTTCTGCGCCATCCGCCGGCAGTACGATGTACTCGCCGACGTCCGGACGCCCAACAACCACCTCGTCGCCCTCGGGCACAAAGCTCAGCTCGTGAAGGGACAGCACCTCGCCCACAACATCCTCCGCACGCGTTGCCAACAGTTGCCGGGGAACCGCCTCGATTGCTCGGCGACGGTCCCCCGGCGTTAATCAGTCGGAACCTCAGGAGATGTGGTACGGGCAGTCGCAGGGGGCGGTGGTCAGACGCACGTCGCCAGTCCGCCGGATGGTGATTTTCTTGAGCACCTTCGTTTCCTTCATGGTGCATCCCTTCAGTCGTGTTCAAGAATCCGTGGCCAGTGGATCCAGGTTGACAACCTGCATACATAGTTGCCTGTGGCAAGCTTCCTGTCAATGGGTGTACGGGCGCACCGGATCCGGAGACCGGGAAGAGATTATGCAGGCCGAAGGATGCCGTCGAGAAAGATGAGCGGGCGATCTGTTCCCTGGCTGACCAGAATCACTTCGCCAAAGATCATCCAGTGATCACCGACCGGGAGGAAGCGGACGAGATTGCAGGTCAGGGTCGCCGAAGCGCCATCAAGCACCGGCAGCCCGGTCTCGTTCGGATGCCAATCCACGTTATGGAACCGTGCGACCGAGGGCTGGGCGAATCGTCTGGCGATGGCCCCTTGCGACTCCGCGAGGATATTGACCGCGAATTGTGACGCATGCTGAAACGCATCGAGGCTCGACGACCGTGATCCAAGGCACCACAGAACGATTGGTGGATCGAGTGAGACGGAGGTGAACGAGTTGACTGTCAGGCCGATCGGGGAGTCGTCTGCGGCTCGGGTTGTTACGACGGTTACGCCGGTCGCGAACCTGCCGAGTACCCGCCGTAGGACGAGGGAATCAAAATCGTCTGACTCTGGGTCCTCGGGCCGCACGCGTCGTCGGCCACCACCCGCTCCTTTCATGCCAGGACTGCCCGTATCTGCCAGCGGACTAAGCATTGGTTGAAAGGGCCGGTGGGCACGTCACAAGACTACGTCCACGGTTACCCCATTTCAAAACTTCCATGTTTCAAATGACGCCAGAAATTTCCTTAGGGGGAGGAATGGGGCGGGTGACTGGTCAGGCATCAGGGTTTTCGCAAGGTTGAGATATGACCGGGTAGTCGGTTGCGGGGTAGTCACGCCGGTTCTGGTGGATAGATGAATGAACGCGGCACCTCTGACGATTATGTGCAGGCCCCGGCCGGCCCCGATGCCCGGACACCGACGGGTGCCGTTTCAGGCAGGCCCTGAACCCGACACGAGGTCGTCGCCGTCCGGTCCCGGGTCGGCAAGTCTTTACGGGGCTCCACTGCCCCAGTGACGTATCCCCTTCCCCCTAAGCTTCCTAGGATATTTTCTGGGTACGTCGGCCACGTTCACTCTCCCGGCAGGCATCGGACACCATCAGCCCTCGCGGGGCCCCAGGTTCCGACACACTCTTGCGGCCGAGGGTCGCGGTGGAGTCAGTCGCCGTCCATCCCGACCTGACACTCAGCCGTCAGTGGTTTCCCGGGTGGATCCGCGGTCGGGTGGCCGGGTCGTCGGAACGGGCGTCTGCGGCGGGCCGGTGAGGCGCGGACGGACCTTGTCGGCCACCCGGCGGAGGATGTCCTGCGGGTCGTAGCCGAGACTGGCCACCGCGACCAGCGCGGTGAAAGCGACATCGCCGAGTTCGTCGGCCACGTCCTGCCGGCTGTGGCTGACCCCTTTACGGGGGTTCTGACCCAGGGTGCCGATCCACGCCGCCGCGGCCTCGCCCGCCTCCTCGACAATCTTGAGGATCCGCAGGCCGAGCTCCGGCTCGGCATCACCATTGTGCTGGTCCAGCCACGCCCGGGACGCGGCGATGGTTTCCCAGATCACGGTGTCCGGCACGCCGCGCCCGCTCGCGTCGGCGGCGCCGCCGCCGGATGCACTCGTCACGAACATCTCCCCTGCATAGACGACCTGGTCGCCGGGCGCGGTCGATTCACGTTCCTGAAAGCGGCCTCGGCACACCAGCGGGCGCTGCGTCAACGCCACGGCCCCGGTGAGGCCACAGCCGTGCAGGATCCTGGACCCGGCCGTGCTCGACGCCACAAGCCTCCTCGCGTCGAGTACTGGGCCAGTACGCAGGCTCTCTTGCCGGTACGCGGCGCCGCCGCCAGCGCACCGCGGACGGGCGGACGGGCGGACGGGCGGACGGGCGGACATGATGAGCGCGGGCGCGACTGTCGCAACGTCCACCGATGAACCGTCGGATCAGATTCGACGGTTGCCAATCCGTTCCCTGGAGTCGTAGTCCAGCCGGGCCTGCTCGACCGCGGCCAGGTTGACCGACCAGTGCGCGAGTGATGCGAACAGCGGCGCCAGGCTGCGTCCCAGGTCGCTGATCTCGTACTCCACTCGGGGCGGGACCTCGGGGTGGTACGTACGCACGACGAGCCCGTCGCGTTCCAGTTGCCGGAGCCGTTGGGTCAGCACCTTGGGTGTGATGGTGGCGATGCGGCGCTCCAGCTCCACGAACCGATGCCGCCCGTACTCATTGAGCGCCCAGAGAATCGGGGTGGTCCAGCGACTGAAGACGATGTCGACCACCGGGGCGATCGGACACGCCTGCTCCGGGGTGACATCGACACGAGCCGCCGGAACTGTGCTGTCGGTCACAATGAGCCCCTCTTTTCATTACTTTCCTCTAGGTACCTACTATCCCAGCGATGGTTGGCTTCCGTCGAGCCACAGACAACTCGACGACCGGGAGTGAACATGATCGTGGTGACTGGAGCGACGGGCAACGTCGGACAGCCCCTGGTGCGGATGCTCGTCGCGGCCGGAGCGCAGGTGACGGCGGTCTCGCGACGGATCTCAGCGCTGGATGTGCCATCGGGGGTACGACACCAGCAGGCCGACCTGGCCGAGCCGAGCAGCCTCGCGCCCGCGCTCGACGGTGCCGAAGGGCTGTTCCTGCTGACCTCGGGCGACTTCGTGTCGGCCGGCGGCAACGTCAGCGCCGTACTCGATGTCGCGCGGGCTCGCGGGATCCGCCGG
Organism: Plantactinospora sp. A48; assembly: GCF_055793945.1. NCBI lineage: Bacteria > Bacillati > Actinomycetota > Actinomycetes > Micromonosporales > Micromonosporaceae > Plantactinospora > Plantactinospora sp. A48. Next base: position 17,688 of record NZ_JBTIXF010000044.1, read on the forward strand.
ATAGTCCTGCTGTCCTCACAGGGCGTTGCCACAGGACGCCATCCCGCGACGCTGGAGGACCCGGTCAGGCGGTCGGGTCTGGACTGGACACTGCTGCGGCCCGGAGGCTTTCACTCCAACGCGCTCATGTGGGCCGAGATAGTCCGTTCGCAACGGATGATCGCCGCGCCGTTCGGAGATGTCGCGCTACCGACCATCGACCCGATCGACATCGCCGAGGTTGCCGCCGTGGCGTTGCAAGATTCCGGTCACGTCGGCAAGGCATACGAGCTGACCGGGCCGGCACCGATCTCACCTCGGCAGCAGGCGATGGCGATCGCCGACGCGCTGGGTGAGCCGGTCCGGTTCGTCGAGCAGAGCCGCGCGGAAGCTCGGGCACAGATGCTGCGGTTCATGCCAGAGTCGGCCGTAGCGGCCACCCTTGACATCCTGGGCACGCCGAAGCCCGAGGAGCAGCGGGTTAGCCCTCATGTCGAGCAGATCCTCGGCCGCTCGCCCCGCACCTTCGCCGACTGGGCGGCGCGTAACAGCGCCGCCTTCAAATAGCCCGTCGAAGCTCGACACGCACGCGGCGGACACGGCCGACAGGGGCAGGGCCGACACGACAGGAGCGCGACCATGCCATGAACGGCGCACCGGATGATGCCTTACCGCGTTGCGGCGTCGTCGCACAATGCACCCATGTGGCAGTGGGGGCGGACGAGGTGCCCGGTCCAGCGGGTCGAACAGGAATGGATCGACACCTCACTGGACTGGCTGCGGAGCGAATTCGGTGACCACCGCCTGCACCACACGGTGGTCCTGCCGACCGACGACTTCTTCCCCGGTGCCTATCACGGTTCGCGGGAGGACATCAGGTCGGTACTCGGGACACTCTGCGCCCATCTGAGCATCGACCCGGCCCGGGTCGACCTCGAGCACTACGCCGACGATGTCGACCCGCGGCTGTCCCGGCACGTACCGGTCACCTCGCGGTCGGTCGGCGCGGCCGGTCACCACCGGGTACGCGACGGCCGCTCGGTCATCGCCATCAAGGACGAGCAGGCGGCCACGCCCATGGCCCTGGTGGCGACCATCGCCCACGAACTCGGTCACGTGCTGCTCCTGGGCGACGGCCGGATCTCGGCAGATCGGAAAGACCACGAACCGTTGACCGACCTGCTGACCGTCTTCTTCGGCCTGGGCATCTTCACCGCCAACGCCGCATTCGAGTACACCCGCGACAGGGCCAGGTACCGGACCTCACGGCTGGGCTACCTGACCGAACCGATGTACGGCTACGCCCTGGCCCGATACGCGTGGCTGCGTGCCGAAACCGACCCGCCATGGGCCACGCACCTGGACACGAACCCCCGCACCTACCTCAAACGCGGCCTGCGCTACCTCACCCAGCGCAACCCCTGACCCGGAGTCCGCACCGAACCCCGGCGGCGGTTCACCGTCCACGATCGTCCCGGCCGGCAAGGTCGGGACGGCGTTGACAACGAGTCGCTGACCCACGTCCGGAGATAGCGATGCAGCGCAGACCCGCCCGGGACCGTGGGAAGACCCATCCGCCCTCGGCCAGCGTCTCGATCCCGCGCCGCAGGGTGACGATCAGCCCACCGAGCACCTCAGCACTCGCTATTCTGCACCTTATGTACGAAACTCTTATTTCTCCGGATGCCACCGAATTCAATGGAAAGCGGGCGATAGTCACGGGAGGTAGTCGCGGGATCGGCGCGGCCATCGTGCAGCGGCTGCTCGACGGCGGCGCGACCGTCGTCACCACGGCGCGTAACGCCTCCGACGAGACACCGAAGGCCGCCACCTTCATTCAGGGCGACATCGGCACGCTCGCGGGCGTGCGGGCATTCACCACGGCAGCGCTCGACGAACTCGGCGGCGTCGACATCGTGGTCAACAACGCGGCGGCGGCCCGCCTCCACATGGGGGGCATCTCATCCATCCCCGACGAGGAATGGATCGACGCACTCGACCTCAACTACCTGTCCGCGGTGCGGGTCAACAACGCGCTGCTGCCGGCGCTGCGCGAGGCCGGGTCGGGCAGCGTGATCGTCAACATCTCATCGGGAGTGGCCCTCACACCGACGCCACCATTCGCTCACTACGGTGCCGCCAAGGCCGCCCTCAACGCCTACAGCAAAGCGCTCGCTTCCGAACTCGCGCCAGCCGGAATCCGCGTCACCACGATCATCCCCGGCAACGTGCTCACCCCCGGCGCCGACGCGATCCGCCAGAACTTCGCCGACGCGATGGACGTCCCGCTTGCCGCCACGACAGCGGGCATCCCGCTGGGGCGTCCCGGAGATCCGCGCGACATCGCCGAGGCCGTTGCCTACCTCGCGTCGGACCGGGCTCAGTGGGTCACCGGAGTAAGCCTGACAGTCGATGGCGGTGAACTCCCCGTCATCTAGCGCCAGTTTCGGGTGACGATCAACGGCAACGAGCCCGGCTACCGGGAGTGGCATCGATGACCGACGGTGAACAGCACCGCCCCGAGATCGTCGTCGGAGTGGTGGCGACCCCACCGAGGCCGCCGACGCGACGGCGTCCGCAGACGCATCCGGCAGCAACTGAGCGAACCCGCCGGCGCTGTGGCAACACTGGCCGGATGAACTCGACGATGCTGGTGCCCGGGCCGAAACTCGCCGTCGCGTTGGCGCTGCTGACCGCCGCCGCAGCCGCCATCGCCACCGTCGGACGGCTCGGACACGGCCGACAGCTCGCCGTCGCCGCCGTCCGCGCCGCGCTGCAACTGGGCGCCGTGTCACTGGTAATCACCGCGATCGTCGGCTCGCTGTGGGCCACCGGGGCGTTCGTCCTGCTCATGTGCGTGGTCGCCACGGTCACTTCCGGCCGGCGGATCACCGGTGGGCCGTACGGGTGGTGGGCGGGGGTCCCGATCGCCACCGCCAGCCTGACCGTCGTCACCGCCCTGCTGCTCGCCGGTCTGGTGCCTTTGCGCGGCATCGCGATCATCCCGATCGCCGGCATCCTGACCGGCGGCGCCATGACCGCCACCAGCCTCGCCGGGCGGCGCTTCAACGACGATCTTCGCGCCCGGGGCGGCGAGGTCGAAGCCGCCCTCGCGTTGGGTCTACTTCCCCGCGACGCTCGGCTGCTCGTCTGCCGCCCCGCCGCGAGCCAGGCACTCATCCCCGCCCTCGACCAGACCCGCACCGTCGGCCTCGTCACCCTCCCCGGCGCCTTCGTCGGCGTCCTCCTCGGCGGCGCGAGTCCCCTGACCGCCGGGATCACCCAGCTGTTCGTCCTCGTCGGCCTCCTCGCCGTCGAAGCCACCGCCATCGTCCTCACCATCGAAATCATGGCCCGGGAACGTCTACTCCCCCGATCACCGTGAGCCCGGCGAACGCCCAGCCTCGCGCCCGCCGCATCCCGCGACGGCGACCCGTGGTGGTCCCGCCTCGATCAAGACCGCTCCGACGCCCGGCTGCACGCTGCCGTCGATCAGGTCCCTTCCCGGGCCGTCAGTCGCGGCGTACCGCGTAGCGCAGGTGGGTGACGAGCGAGGTCTGCCGGGCCCCGATCTGGGTCAGCCGGACCCTGCCGGCGCCGTCGAACAACCTCTCACCCTCACCCAGCAGCACCGGCGCGACGTGCAGGCGCAGTTCGTCGACCAACCCCGCGGCCAGGAACTGGTTGACGGTCGCGGCACCCCCGGCGACGGAGACATTCCGGTCGCCCGCCGCCTCCCGGGCCAGCTTGAGCGCCTCGGTGATCCCGTCGGTCACGAAGTGGAACGTGGTGCCCCCGGTCATCTCCAACGGCGGGCGCGCGTAGTGGGTCAGCACGAAGACCGGGGCGTGGTAGGGCGGTTCCGCACCCCACCAACCCTGCCAGGTGAGATCCCACTCGCCGCGGATCGGGCCGAACATGTTGCGGCCCATGACGAACGCACCGGCGTCGGTGATGGCGGCAAGCTCCGGCGCGTTCTCCTCCGCCGCGTCGAACATCCACTGGTGCAGAACGGTTTCCGCGCCCTCACCCAACGGGGCGTCCACACTCTGGTTCGGCCCGGCGACGAACCCGTCCAGCGAAGCGGCGATGTCAACAACGACCTTGCCCATGACAGAACTCCTCTTGTCGAACGCGGCCTTCTCGGCCCCTTCACCCGTCAGTCGGAGCCACTCCCCCAGTCTCGACACCCGCCCGACAAAATCCTGCGGAACTGTCCGAGGAACACGCCGTGGGCATGTCCACCCAGCCAGGTCCCGTTCGTGGTGACGGTGACCGACGCGTCAACCACTCCTGTCGAAGGCGGTCAGGGCGGGTTTCCAGCGCCTGGTCCATCGCCGGCGGCCGTGCCCGGTGCTGCCGCTCGCGCACGATCGGCGGAGCGAACGAGCCGTCGCGGTCGCGCGGTACGCCGATCCCGACCGGGCCGACATCGGTGAGTACGGTCTCGGACCGCGCACCGCCGCGGGAGTGCTCCTCTTTGATCAGGAGTTACACCGTTTGGTTGTTGTGCAGATCCGGCCCGGCCGGCTCAGACCTCATAGCCGAGGTTGGGCCGTAGCCAGCGCTCGACCTCGTCGACCGGCATGCCGCGACGGGTCGCGTAGTCGGTGATCTGGTCCCGGCCCAGGCGGCCGACCGTGAAGTAGCGCGATGTCGGGTGTTGGAAGATCAGACCGCTGACGGCGGCGGCCGGGGTCATCGCGTACGACTCGGTGAGCCCCACGCCGATCGCGTCCGTGCCGAGCAGCCGGAACAGGTCCGCCTTCGCACTGTGGTCGGGGCTGGCCGGGTAGCCGAGGGCCGGCCGGATCCCGCGGAACCGCTCGGCGTGCAGTTCCGCCAGGCTGGGCTGGGCGTCCGGCTCGAACCAGTCGCGGCGGGCCCTGAGGTGAAGGTGCTCGGCGAATGCCTCGGCCAGCCGGTCGGCGAGCGCCTTGGCCATGATGGCGCGGTAGTCGTCCTTCTCGGCCTCGTAGCGGGCGGCCAGTTCGTCGGCCCCATGGATGGCCACCGCGAAACCGCCGAGGTGATCACCAGCCCGGGGAGCGACGTAGTCGGCCAGGCTGCGGTTGGCACGGCCGGCCGGCTTCTGGGTCTGCTGGCGCAGCATGGGGAACCGCACGCCGTTGTCGAGCACGATGTCGTCGCCCTCGGAGCGCGCACCCCAGAAGCCGTACAGGCCGCGCGCCTGGAACGAGCCCTCCGCGATGATCTTGTCGAGCAGGGTGTTCGCGTCGTCCCACAGTTCGCGGGCCACCGGTTGGTCGAGGATCTGCGGGAACTTGCCCTTGAGTTCCCAGGCGAGGAAGAGGAAGGTCCAGTCGACCAGCTCACGAAGTTCGGCGATCGAGGGCTCCACGACGCGTACGCCGGTGAAGGCGGGAGTGGGCAGGTCGCTGAAGTCGACCACCTCCCGGTTGGCCCGCGCCTGATCGAGGGTGAGCAGCGGTTGGGCGCGCCGGTTGGCGTGCTGGTGGCGCAGTCGTTCCTGGTCGGCCCGGTTCGCGACGTCGAGCTTCTCGGCGCGATCGGCGTCCAACAGATCGGAGACCACGCCGACGACCCGGGACGCGTCGAGCACGTGGACGGTGGTGCCGCCGTACGCCGGGGCGATACGCACCGCCGTGTGCTGCTTGGACGTGGTCGCGCCGCCGATCAGCAGCGGCACCTTGAGGCCGCGCCGCTCCATCTCGGCGCCGACCGAGACCATCTCGTCCAGCGACGGGGTGATCAGGCCGGACAGCCCGACGACGTCGGCGCCCTCGGCCACGGCGGTGTCGAGGATCTTGGCGGCCGGCACCATCACGCCGAGGTCGATCACCTCGTAGTTGTTGCAGCCCAGCACCACGCCCACGATGTTCTTGCCGATGTCGTGGACGTCGCCCTTGACGGTGGCCAGCACGATCTTGCCCTGGCCGCGGCTGGTCGGAAGGATGCCGGCGGCGCGCGCCCGCTCCTTCTCCTCCTCCATGAACGGTTCGAGGTAGGCCACCGAGCGCTTCATCACCCGGGCGGACTTGACCACCTGCGGCAGGAACATCCGCCCGGAGCCGAACAGGTCACCGACGATCTTCATGCCGTCCATGAGCGGGCCCTCGATCACCTCGAGTGGTCGCGGGTACTGCTGCCGGGCCTCCTCGGTGTCGGCCTCGATGAAGTCGACGATGCCGTGCACGAGCGCGTGCGACAGCCGCTCGGCGACCGGCGTCGCCCGCCAGGAGAGGTCGACCTCGCGCCGCCGGCCTTTGCCGGTGACGGTCTGCGCGTAGCTGACCAGTCGGTCGGTGGCGTCGTCGCGGCGGTCGAAGAGTACGTCCTCGACCAGCTCCAGCAGCTCGGCCGGGATGTCCTGGTAGACGGCCAACTGACCGGCGTTGACGATGCCCATGTCGAGGCCGGCCTTGACCGCGTGGAACAGGAAGGCCGAGTGCATGGCCTCGCGGACCACGTCGTTGCCGCGGAACGAGAACGACAGGTTGGAGATGCCACCGCTGGTGCGTGCGCCCGGGCAGCGCTCCTTGATCAGGGGAAGGGCCTCGATGAACGCCTTCGCGTACCCGTTGTGCTCCGCGATGCCGGTGGCGACGGCGAGTACGTTCGGGTCGAAGATGATGTCCTCGGGAGCGAAACCGGCCACGTTGACCAGCAGGTCGTATGCCCGACCGCAGATCTCGACCTTGCGCTCGCGGGTGTCGGCCTGGCCCTGCTCGTCGAAGGCCATCACCACCACGCCGGCGCCGAAGTCGCGGATCCGGCGGGCGTGGTCGAGGAAGACCTCTTCGCCCTCCTTGAGGCTGATCGAGTTGACCACCCCCTTGCCCTGCACGCACTTCAGCCCGGCCTCGAGCACGCTCCACTTCGAACTGTCGAGCATGATCGGGATGCGGGCCACCTCGGGCTCGGTGGCGATCAGGTTGAGGAACGTGGTCATCGCCCGCTCGCTGTCGAGCAGGTCGGCGTCCATGTTCACGTCGAGCAGGTTGGCACCACCGCGTACCTGGTCGAGCGCGACGTCGACGGCACCCTGGTGGTCGTCGGCCTCGATGAGCCGGCGGAAGCGGGCCGAGCCGGTCACGTTGGTCCGCTCGCCGATCATGACGAAGCCGGTGTCCGGGCCGATCGCGAAGGGTTCGAGGCCGCTGAACCGGGTGGTTTCCGCCGGCGAGGGGACATCGCGCGGCCTGGCGTCCCGCACCGCCCGCGCGATCCGTTCGATGTGCGCGGGAGTGGTGCCGCAACAGCCGCCCACCACGTTGACCAGCCCGGCCCGGCCGAACTCGGCGATCAGTTCCGCCGTTTCCGCCGGGGTCTGGTCGTAGCTCCCGAACGCGTTCGGGAGGCCCGCGTTGGGGTGAGCGGCGACGAAGGTGTCGGAGACGCGGGCCAGCTCGGCCAGGTGCGGCCGGAGTTCCGCCGCCCCGAGTGAGCAGTTGACCCCCACGACCAGCGGCTCGGTCCGTTCGATCGACCGCCAGAACGCCTCCACGGTCTGTCCGGAGAGGGTGCGCCCGGACAGATCGACGAACAATGAGATCCAGCGCGGCAGGTCGGGTGCCACCTCGCGGGCCGCCGCGACAGCCGCCTTCGCGTTCAGCGTGTCGAAGATCGTCTCGATCAGCAGCAGGTCGACGCCGCCCTCGGCCAGCGCCGCGACCTGCTCCGCGTACGCCGCCTTGACCTGGTCGAAGGTGACCGCCCGGAAGGCCGGGTCGTCGACCTTTGGGGAGAGTGAGAGGGTGACGTTGAGCGGCCCGACCGAACCGGCGACGAATCGGCCGCCCGCCTCGTCGGCCGCCTGCCGGGCCAGTTGGGCACCGCGGATGTTCATCGCGCGGACCTTCGACTCCAGGCCGTAGTCGGCCTGGCCGATGCTGGTCGCGGTGAACGTGTTGGTCGTCGTGATGTCGGCGCCGGACGCGAGATACTGCCGATGGACGTCGAGGATCAGATCGGGCCGGGTCAGGTTGAGCAGGTCCGGATCGCCGGTGACGTCCCGCGGATGATCGGGAGGAACCACACCGCCGGCCCGATAGTCGTCGGGCGTGAGTTCGGCCGTCTGGAGCATCGTGCCCCAGCCGCCGTCGAGCACCAGAACCCGCTCGCTCAGCAGACGTCGCAGCTCAGCGGTTGTCGTGCGGCTACCCATACCAACCACCTCCGGTGTAACGGAGGCGCCCTTGGTAGGTTTCCCTCCCACCACGCGGAATCGCGACAGGCGGGCCGGACGAGCGTGGCGGAACCTGATCCGAAATCCGGTCCCGCTGCAACGCCTCTCGTTCCGGACTGACCATGTTACCGACTTTGCCTCCGGTCGGGGCGGGCCACCCAGTCACAGAAGACGCGGCCTGCGCTACCTCGCCCTGCACAACCCCTGATCCGGATTCCGCACGAACCTCGCCGCCCGGCACGGTTGCTTCCGCACCCCGGGCGGTCACACAGCCCCACGGGTGTTGCAGGTGGCGGAGGTTGAACGATGGCTGCCAGCGACCTGGCAGCCATCGTCTTCTTCTACCTCGGGTGGTGCCGGGTGGACGGCGGGTCTCCCCGGCCGGTGGGCAGGACCTCCTCGACTCCTTCCGGCACGTACGTCAGCTGGGGGGTACCACGTTCATCACGTACTGGCCAGCGACGTTTCCGGCCGGGGAGAAGTTCGCCACGATGTAGGTTTCCCAGTACTGATTGCCCTGGCCGGCGACTCGCCCCACGCCGATCTTCGTGGTGTTCTTCCACACCAGTGCGGTGAAGTGCCCGGTGGGCTTGTTCGGGTCGGGGTCGATCTGCTTCCCCGTGGCGTAGTCGTAGTTGCTGTTCTCGGCGTACCAGCTATTGACGGCGGCGGTTCCCGAGCCCGCCGTGGGGCCGGACGTGGTGCCCGCCCACGACGCGTTCTCGCCGGTGCCCGAGCGAAGGCCCTCGTGGGTGAGGTCGTCCTTCTCCGCCATGAACGAGGCGCGCGACTTCGCGTACTCGACCAGCTCGGGATCGAGGGTGAGTGGCGGTGATCCGTGCCTGGCCCGCAGCTCGTTGACCTTGTTCAGAACCTCTTGCAGGAACTCGTCGTTGGTTCGATCGGAGAATCCAGCACGCACGATGTTGCACCTCTTCTGAAGACGAACGACGGAAGGTGGGACCGGCAAATGGTCAGCACCCAGTGAACTGTCACCCGGCTGGTCACGGCGTCGACAGATGCGTCCGGTTTCACCCGGTACAAAATATCTGTCAGCTTCGACCTCCTCCCCTCCATTCCGGGGAATTCACAGTGTCACCGGCTGATTACTCAAAGGGAACCCTCGCGCGTTGATCCGACCCAACCCACCCGCGGACGCCATACGCCCACGGAGGCTGATGCGGTGCCCTGCACCTGCAACGCGTGCCGCTCCAATGGTTCCGCAAGCGCCCGAATGGGCGGCAGATCGAACCGATCGACGTACCACGCGCGACTGACGCTCATCCATGCACAGTGGAAGCGCGGGTGCACCCCGCCCGACCATCCACGGTGGTTCGCTCGTGATCGCCACGCTGTTGGTCCAACACATCGAAGCCGAGCAGGTCGGCCAGGGCGGCCGGATCCCGGCGTCGGTCAGCTCGCCCTTGGCTGAATCTTCCATACACTCAGCTTGTGTCAGCCTGATCAGCGGGTATGTCTGGTACGGAGAATCGAGGGCCGGGACATGCAGACCGTCGGGGCGCGGGCCGTCATTCGGCCAGTGAGCGAAGCCGATCTCTGTGCGGTGGCGGGCCTGCATGCCTCGCACAGTGGCGAGGCGGCTGGTGAACTCTTCCCCCGTCTGGCTGTGGAACTGCGGCGCGACGATCGGTGGCTGTGGGTTGCCGAGGTGCGGGGCGCCGTCGTCGGGTACGGTCGACTGAGCCTGCACCGGCCCGCCGTGGTCGGGCCACGTGACGCGCCGTCGGGGTGGTATCTCGGGGGAATGGTCATCGCTCCGGAGTGTCGACGCCTCGGGATCGGTACGGCACTGACGCGGATACGCATGACGGAAGCGTTCGCCTACGACAAGTCCGTATGGTATTTCGCCAACGCGCGGAATGCTCCATCCATCGCGATGCACGAACGCCTCGGGTTCAGGGAGGTGACCAGGGAATTCAATTTCCCGGGAGTCACCTTCAGCGGCGGCGTGGGAATCCTTTTCCGCGCCGACGGCCCAGAGCCGACGCGACCGGGTTGACCGGCGCATTCGGTGAGGCCCTCGTGTGAGCGAGTGCGTATCCCTGTTTGCCGAGGACGCGTCGTGGAGCGTGCACCGGGAGTGGTTGACGATCCAGCCGAAGGCGACCTCCGTACGTGGGGGTCAGTGCCGGGCGGCAGGAGTTCGCCCGGCCAGCCCGGTGATGAACGTGGCGATCTCGTCGGGGTTCTCCTCGGCCATGAAATGCCCGCTGTTGGTGGCCTGGTAGGTGAGATCCGGGGCCCATGCGCGCCAGAGCGCGGAGGCGTCGAAGCCGAGCTGGGAGCCCCAGTCCTGGGAGATGACACCGACAGGCATCGCGAGTTGTGCGCCGCGCTCACGGTCGGCGACGTCCATGTCGAGGTCGATGCTGGCCGTCGCGCGGTAGTCCGCCACGATCGAGTCGATCGCGGCGACGGAGCTGTCGACGTAGTAGTCGCGCTCTTCGCGGGTGAAGGTGGTGCCGCTGGGATCCCAGGCGTCGAGGAAGGAGCCGAAGAACTCGGGACCGACGGCGGCGATCATCTTCTCGGGCAGGCCGGCCGGCTGCGCCATGAGGTACAGGTGCCAGGCGACCTTGGCGTTGACGCCCTGCAGGACGGCCCACGTGTCCAGGGTGGGCAGGACGTCCAGGATACCGAGATAGCACACCGCTTCGGGGTGGTCGAGGCCGGTGCGGACGGCGACGAGAGCGCCACGGTCGTGGCCGACGAGCCCGAAGCGATCGAAGCCGAGCTGACGGGCGATGGCGATCACGTCATTGCCCATCGTGCGCTTGGAGTAGGTGCCAGGGTCGTCGGCGACGGGCTTGCCGCTGGCTCCGTAGCCTCGAAGGTCGGGGACGATGACGGTGTGGTCGGTCGCGAGTTTCTCGGCGACGTACCGCCACATGTAGTGGGTCTGCGGGAAGCCGTGGAGCAGCACGACGGCCGGCCCTTGGCCGCCGACAGCGACGTTGAGATCCACGCCGGCGTCGCCAGCGATCGTGCGGTAGGTGAAGTTGTCGATCGCGAATGACGTGGTCACGAGTTCTCCTGGGGTCGGTTGGTGGCGCGGGTTTCGGGATGGCCGGAGAAGATGCCGGCGGGCAACGTGGTGACGCTGGCAGCGGAGGCGACGAGCGCAGGGATGATCACGGTGTCCACGAGCGCGGACAGGTAGGCGTCGTCGACCGCGAGGCCGTTCGCGTGCCGGAGCAGCAGCACTGACCCGACGACCTCCTCGAAGGCGAACGGGCGCGCACCGGTGGGCAGTTCGCCACGGGCGACCGCGGCGTCGATGACCGCCTGCGGCAGCCTGGCCCCCGTGGGACCCGCGGAGCTCTCGATGGCGTCGCACAGCTCGGGGTCTTTGAGCCCGGCCTGGAGCAGCATCAACGCGGTGCCGATGTCGGCGGCAGCCATCGTGCGCTCCAGCCGCCGAGCCAGGATCAGGAGGTCCTCGCGCAAGGTGGTCCCGTGCGGCACCGGGGACGTCGAGTGCTGGGCGGGCCCCGCCTTCACCGCGGCGATGACCATGTCCCGCCTGGACCCCCATCGCCGATACAGGCTGGCCTTCGACGTCTGACAGCGTCGAGCCACCGCCTCGAAGGACACGCCCTCGTACCCGTCCTCAGCGAGAACCTCGAGTACGGCCGCGGTGATCCGACGCTCAAGCTCGGCATCGCGCGGTCGGCCGCGGGCCGTTGAGGAGTTGCCACTTCGATACGCCACGCCCCGTATCGTATCTCACGAACGACGGGCGCCGCCGGCGCCCGGTCGCTGGCCAGCGGCGGACTGTTGGTGTCGCACCCGCCAGGGCGCGTGTCCCCCACACCGCAACGTGGCTCTTCGCACCGCTCCCCCGTGCTGGGTACACCGCCACAGGACCCGCAGCGATGTCGCGCCGTCGTTAGTCAGCAGGCGAGAGTCACGGTTACCGGGGTGCCGTCGTATTCGACTGTCGCGGGCGGGCCTCCGGGGGTGGTGACCGTGAACATCCGCCGGGCGAGCATCCCCGGGAAGCTCCCGCGAGGGGCAGAAATCGACAGGGTACGATCGCGCTCGCTCCAGCTGAAGTCGATCCGACTGAATGCGCCGTGCTCGTAGTCGTAGCTGGTCCCGTCGTCCTCGTACAGGGTGAAGTATCCATCGGCTCCGTCGAAGACGCGGATCTCCAACGCGTCCCAGCGCACCGCGGCGGTCGAAAGCGCCACGGGGGCGAGCGGCAGGATGCTTCCGGCCCGCACATGCACCGGGATGCGGTCTATCGGGGCGGGCACGGTGTGTGTCGCGCCGCCCGGCAGGCGCTGCCCGGTCCAGAAGTCGTGCCAGCCACCCGGGACCTGGGGCAGGTAAACCGGCCAGGTCTCGGCGCGTGACACGTGCACGGGGGCGATGTGCAGGGATCGGCCGAACATGTACGTGTACCGCTCTTCCAGTGCCCGATCATCGTGGCCGAAGTCCAGCACCAGGGGCCGCATCAGACTCGACCCGTGGTGCGTGACCGCGGCGGCCTCGCTGTAGATGTACGGCAACAACCGGTAGCGCACCTCGAGAAACCGGCGGACGTTCTGTTCGACCAGCTCGCCGAACCGCCACGGCTCCGTGTCGGTCTGGTAGCCGTGCACCCGCAGCAGCGGCAGGAACGTGGCGTACTGGAACCAGCGCACGAACCGCTCGTGATAGTCCGGATCGCGGTACTGGTCCTCACCCGGCCGAAAGAATCCGCCGGCGTCCACCGTCCAGTAGGGCACGCCCGCCGCCACGAAGTTGAGGCCCGCGGTGATCTGGCGGCGCAGCGTCTCCCAGTCGTTGCCGATGTCCCCGGACCACACGGCCACGCCGTAGCGCTGCCCTCCCGCGTTCGTGCTGCGGATGAGGGTGAACACCCGCCGTCGCGGCGCGGCGGACCGCTGCCCGCGGTAGACCGTGCGGGCGACCTGCAGAGGGTAGACCGCGCGCACCGTCTCACCCGGTCCTGCCGCCGTCATCCGCCCCGGCAGGTCGTCGTTCTCGGGCTCGGCCGCATCCTGCCAGAACGCGTCCACCCCCAGACTCAGCAGGTTTTCCCGCTGCGTCTGCCAGTAGTGGTCGCAGGCACGCTGGTCGAAGAAGTCGACCCAGTCGGTGCCTTCGAGGTAATAGCCTTTCTCCGCGAAGCTGGCGCCGATATCACTGGCCCGGTCGATCCTGGGCCACACCGAGAGCATCAAGCGCAGGTCCAGATCGTGAAGCTCACGGATCATCTGCGCCGGGTCGGGATAGAACTCCTCGTCGAAGCGCATCGCGTTCCAGCCGTGCCTGCCCCAGTACTGCCAGTCCTGGACCATCACGTCGACCGGCAGGGCGCGGCGGCGGAACTCGCGAGCGGTTGTCAGCAGCTCGTCCTGGCTGGTGAACCTGTCCCTGCAGTGGATATACCCGAACCCCCACAGCGGCGGCAGCGGGGCGGCGCCGGTCACCAGACGGTACTGCGCGATGACGTCCGCGCCGCTGCGCCCGGAGAGGACGACGTAGTCGACCGCGTCGGCCACCGGGGAACGCAGGACGGTCTCCCCGCCCGCCTGTCCGTACCACAGCCGCGGCGCGTCATCCCGCTCGCACGTCACGCGCACCGCGTGCTCGCCGGCCTCCAGGTGCGTCAACACGCTGGTGGCCGGCGGCAGCCAGCCATTGGCGAGGTCGAACAGCACGACCGCATCAATCTCGAGCCGGTACCGGGTGGCCATCCGGCGACCGATGTCCAGCAGCAGGCTGAAGGTGCCCGCCTGCGGGACGCGCAGCACACCGGTGAAGACAGCCTCATGGCGTACCTGTTGCTCGCTGCCATGCGTGGTGGTCACACTCACCGACGTGCCCTGCTTGTTCTCGGCCGCCTTGACCAGTTCCACGGCCTCGTCCAAGGGATTGAGTTCGGTCAACCCATTGTTGTGCCACAGCAACCCGTAGCCCTTGCTCGACAGGAAGAACGGCACGCTCACCTGGGTGTTGACCTGGGTCAGACGTCTGGTCGCGCCCTTGAGGTCCAGCAGGCCGTCCTGGAACTGGCCGCCGCCGAACAGCCGCTCGCCCGCCGGCCCACGGAAGCCCTGTTCAACGGCGAAGGCGGGTTCCCCGCCGACGGAGGTCTGCTCGATACGCCGGGAACCCTCCCCGACCAGTGCGTTCCCCCGCGCGTCGGAGAAGGCGATTCGCCCGGTCGCGTGCTCGACCCGGGCGGTGAGGCCAGACAACACCACCATGCTGTGCCCAGCGCCCTCGCGTACCTCAAACCCCGGGTGCCGCAGGGGCGGACGCAGCAGGTAGCTCGGCGGCACCGGCCCGGGGACAGGGGTCCAGCGCACGCGCAGCGCCTGGTCGGTCAACGGGATCAGGCAGAGATGCCCGCCGGCCAGGTCGAGCCGAACTGCGGTCTCGTCGTGCTGGAGCGTCACCGGTCCTCCTCGTTCTTCGTCTGGGGCATGGCGAGAACGGCGTCGTGGCGTCACGCGGCTGCCACGAGGACGCGGACATCCCAGGCGCCGAGCGGGACCCTGGTCCCGACCGGCGCGGTCAGCTCCGCGCCCGCGTCCGCCGTGCTGAGGGCGTCTGTCAGGTCGCACGGAGGGTTGGGGTGACCCGGTTTTGACGACAGGGCCGTCGCTCGTTGTCACGCTACTTGTCCGACTGGTGGTGCGATACGCCCAGCCTCTTCGTGGGCGACCCTGACGCTGTTCCTTCACGACGTCTGAACGAATCCGGACCGGGCGCGCGGCTGTGGAAACATGGCGGGCATGAATGGAGTGACCGAGCCGATCCGCAGCCATCGCACCGCCCAGGTGATCGCGACCGTCACCGCGAACGGGTCGCCCCTGTCCGACCGGGAGGTACTCGTCCAGCAGACCGGCCACCGGTTCCTCTTCGGCTGCACCGACTTCGAGCCCCCGGCCAACGGCGAGACTGCCAGGTCGGCGGCCGGGACTCCTGCCGACCGATGGCTTGAGCTGTTCAACTTCGCGACCCTGCCGTTCTACTGGGGCCGCTTCGAGCCGGTGCCCGGTCAGCCCGACCCGGCCGGTCTGCTGCGTACCGCGCGGTGGCTCACCGAGCGCGGCTGTGTGGTCAAGGGCCATCCGCTGGCCTGGCACACGGTGGCCCCGGAGTGGCTGCTGGACCTGTCCAACGACGAGATCGCCCGGGCGCTGACGGCTCGGATCGACCGCGAGGTCGCGGGCTTCGCGGGGGCCATCGACGTCTGGGACGTCATCAACGAGGCCGTCATCATGCCCATCTTCGACCGGTACGACAACGGCATCACCCGGGTGTGTCGCGAGGTGGGCCGCATCCCCATGGTTCGCATGGTCTTCGACGCGGCCCGCGCGGCCAATCCCCAGGCGACCCTGCTGCTGAACGACTTCGACATGTCCGCGGCGTTCGAGTGCCTGATCGAGGGCGTGCTGGAAGCGGGCATCCAGGTCGACGCGCTCGGGCTGCAGAGCCACATGCACCAGGGTTACTGGGGTGAGGAAAAGACCCTCGGCATCCTCGAGCGGTTCTCCCGGTTCGGTCTGCCCATCCACTTCACCGAAACGACCATCGTCTCGGGCCACCTCATGCCGCCGGAGATCGAAGACCTCAACGACTACCAGGTCGCGCAGTGGCCGACGACGACCGACGGCGAGCAGCGCCAGGCCGAGGAGATCACCCGGCACTACCGGACCCTGCTGTCGCATCCGTCGGTCCAGGCGATCACGTACTGGGGATTCACCGACGGCGGGTGGCTCGGCGCCCCCGGGGGCCTGCTGCGCGCCGACGGCACGGTCAAGCCCGCGTACGAGGCACTGCGCTCGCTCATCAAGGAAGAATGGTGGCTGCCGCCGACGAAGATCGCCACCGACGCGGCGGGCCGGCTGCGCTTCGCCGGCTTCCTCGGCACGTACGAGGTGTCCGCACTCGGGCGCACCACCACGCTACGACTCGACCAGCCCGGCGAGGTCGCCGTCGAGGTCGACCTGACTGAGTGACCTCCCCCCTCGTCGCAGAGGTTCCGCCCATGTCGCGCCCACGCCAAGCGTGACGCACCGCGCCGTCGTGCCACTCGAAGCACCAGGACAGCTGTGGTCGCATCGCCCAACCGGTTCAGCAGCAGTGATCCAGGTCACTCGGGGTGAACTTTCACCCGCCGGTCACGTCCGGAGCATCCGGATACCTCTCGCGTTCACGTAGGGAGCACGATGCGTTCAGTTCGCAAGATATCGGCGCTGGCACTGCTGGTGCTGGGCGTCTCGACGGCGGCTCCGGGCGGCCCGCCGGCGTTGGCGCAGCCCCGGGCCGCGAAACCCGCGACCACACCCACGGTCGCGTCGAAGCCCCGGACGGTCACTCTGCTCACCGGCGACACCGTCCACCTCGGCAGCGTGGCCGGCCAGACGACTGTCGACGTCGTACCGGGCAAGGGGCGGGAGCGGATCCCGTTCATCACCCACAGCGCCGGCGAGAACGTACGGGTCATCCCCGCCGACGCGGTCGGCCTGCTCAACCGGGGCAAGCTCGACGAGCGGCTCTTCGACATCTCGATGCTGGTCCGCTTCGGCTACGACGACACCCGGACCACGCTGCCGCTCATCGTCCAGCACAGCGGTGGCGTTCCCGCCAACCTCGCCGGAGCCCGGACCACCCGGGAGATCTCCGGAGCGAGCGCCATCGCGGAGAGCCGCGCGGACGCGGTGCCCTTCTGGAACAACATCACGTCCGCCGCGGGTGGCACCGAGCGGCGGTTGCGGGGTGGTTTCGACAAGATCTGGCTGGACGGGCTGCGTCAGCCAACCCTCGACGTGAGCGTCCCGCTGACCGGCGCGCCGCAGGCCTGGCAGGCCGGCTGGACCGGAGCGGGGGTGAAGGTCGGCGTGATCGACACCGGCGTGGACCAGACCCACCCCGATCTCGCCGACCACGTCGCCGCCGCGGAGAACTTCACCTCCGACCCGGACGCCCTTGACCGGGTCGGCCACGGTACCCACGTCGCCTCCACGATCGCCGGCAGCGCGGCCGCCTCGCAGGGCCGCTACCAGGGCATGGCGCCCGGCGCCACCCTCTACAGCGCCAAGGTCTGCACGGAGTCGGGCTGCCCGGAGTCGGCGATCCTGGCCGGCATGACCTGGGCGGCGCAGCAGGGCGTCAAGGTCGCCAACATGAGCCTCGGCGGCGCGGACAGCCCGGGGACCGACCCGATCGAGGCGGCCCTGGCCGACCTCACCCACCGCTACGGCGTACTTTTCGTCGTCGCCGCCGGCAACGACGGCCTGGCCGGCGAGTCCACGGTGAACTCACCTGGCGACGTGGCCGAGGCGCTGACCGTGGGCGCCGTGACCAAGACGGGCGAACTGGCCGAGTTCTCGAGCCGGGGTCCCCGCACGGGCGACGCCGGCATAAAGCCGGACATCACCGCGCCCGGCGTCGGCATCGTCGCCGCCCGCAGTTCGACCTCGGACCTGTGGCCAAGCGACGAGAACCCGCAGTACACCAGCCTTTCCGGCACCTCGATGGCGACTCCGCACGTGGCCGGCGCGGCGGCGATCCTGGCCCAGCAGCACCCGGACTGGGCGCCAGAGCGGATCAAGTCGACGCTGATGGCGGCCGCGCGGCCGAGCACCGCCATCGGTGTCTACGAGCAGGGCGCGGGCTTCCTCGACGTCGGCCGGGCGATCCAGCAGAGCGTCACGGCGAGCCCGGTCAGCGTCGCCTTCGAGCGGACCACCACGGCGCAGCGGAGCACGATCACGTACGCGAACAGCGGCTCGTCCGTCCTCACCCTGGCTGTCTCCCTCGACGCCAAGGACGCCGACGGCGCCCCGGCGCCGGCCGGCCTGTTCGGCCTCAGCGCCTCCTCCGTGACGGTCCCGGCCGGCGGCACGGCCACCGTGACCGTCAACGTGCAGGCCGGCACCGACCTGCCCGACCGCTACTTCGGCGGTGAGGTGACCGCCACCGCCACCGGTGGCGCGCGGGTGCAGACCCCGGTCGCGCTCGACGTCACCCGCCACCAGCTGACCCTGAACCTGGTGGGGCCGGACGGCGGGGCGCCCACGCCCGAGCAGGGCTGGGTGACCATGCTGATGGACCTGGACCGGCAGACGGTCCTGGTGCTCGACGACCCCACGGCCACGAGGTACCGGGTCCGGGCCGGCCGCTACCTGGTCCAGACGTACCTGGTGACGGGCGACCCGTACTCCCCGGACATCACCTCGTTGGTCCGTCCGAGCCTCGGCCTGACCACGGACCAGACGCTCACCATGGACAGCCGGCTGGCGAAGCCGATCGTGGTGTCGGTGCCGAACCCGAAGGCCACCGCGGTCTGGCAGGAGTCCGGCTGGACGATCCGGACGGAGCAGCCGCAGATCTGGGGCAGCAACGATCCGTACGGCGTGCTGATGAACGTACCCTTCGACCACGTGCGGACCGCGCAGGTCGGGGCCGGCAGGACGCCCGGCTTCGTCTCCTACGTCCACGGCATGTGGGGGCGGGTGACCGAGGACGGCAGCCTGCACAACAGCCCGTACGTCTACCGGGTCTACCTCTACGAGCCGGAGAAGATGATGACCGGGCTGACCCGCAGGCTGCGCGCGGGCGACTTCGCCACGGTCCGCTCCCAGATCAGCGCGGACGTGGCCGGCGTACCGGTCGCGCGGACCGCGGTCGCCCACGCGCCCGGCAACTCGCCGGTCTACCGGGACGAGCGCAATATCCCGCCGAGCTTCACCTACGACGTGCCGAGCACCATCACCGAGTACTACAACCAGGACAAGCAGGCGGTCTGGCAGTCGACCTCGGCCCAGCCGAGGTACACGTACTACCAGTCGGCGTGGACCAGCTTCCGGCCAGGGCGGACGTACACCGTGAAGTGGGCCAACGCGGTGGTCGGGCCGGTTTTCCCGGAGCCGAACTTCGCCCAGCAGTGGGCCACCCGCTACTGGGGCGACACGATGGGCGGCCCGGGCCCGCTGCACGGCGACGGCGCCGGGCACGACGGCTTCCGGTTCGTTCGCGACGGCAGCGTGCAGGTGGATCTCTACCGCAACGGGGTCAGGGTCGGGGACGCGAACCAGGTGCCCTGGTCGTGGGACGTGCCCGCGGAGGCGGGTGACTACCGACTGGCCGCGACCTTCCGCAGCGACCCGGCCTTCACCCTGTCGACGGTCGTCGACGCGGAGTGGACGTTCACATCCGCGCACGTGAGCGACGGCGAACTGGTGAAACTGCCGATGACGGCGATCCGGTTCACCCCGGCACTCGACATCGACAACCGGGCGCCGGCCGACCGGCTGTTCGCGATCCCGGTCTCGCTCGACCGCCAGGTCGGCGCGGAGCGGGGTCGGACCACGACCTTGACCGTCGAGGCGTCGTTCGACGACGGCAGGACCTGGCGGCAGCTGACCGTGCTGCGGTCCGGCGAGAGGGCGGTCGCCTGGGTGCGCAACCCGGCCGGCACCGGCTTCGTCTCACTGCGGGCCGCCGCGAGGGACACCAGGGGCAACACGGTCAAGGAGACCATCATCCGCGCCTACCGGTACTGACTGCGGGTGAGCCCTGGACGCGACGCCCACCGACGCCGCGTCCAGGGCCACCGGCGCCGCGGCGGCCGGTAACGGATCCCGCCGGACCGTCGGCGGCCGGGCGGAGTCGTCCGCTCAGGCCACATCGGGGCCAGCGCTCAGGTCGCGTCGAGGCTGGTGCTCAGGCCGCGTCGAGGCCGGTGCGCAGGGCGCGCAGGGCGTAGTGGGTCCGGGACTTCACCGTGCCGATCGGCACGCCCAGCCGGCCCGCGACCTCTTCCGGTGACCGCCCGACCACGTACACCTCGGAGAGCAGACTGCGCTGCGCCGAGCTCAGCCGACCGAGCGCGTGCCGGATGGCGTACGCCGCCAGGACGGTGCCGGTGGTGTCGTCACCGGCGGGAATCCAGGTCATGTCGACGAGCTGGACCTCGGTCGGACGGCCCCGGCGCAGCCGTACGCCGTCGATGACGAGCCGCCGGGCGACGGTGAGGAGCCAGCGGCGGGCGGCATCCGGCTCGACCGGCACCGAGTCGAGGTGCCGCCAGGCCCGCAACATCGTCTCCTGAAGGAGGTCCTCGGCGGTCTGTGGCTGGCCACGGGTCAGCACGAGCAGGAGACGCAGCACGGCACGGGCGTGGTCCGCGTGCAGCGCGGTCATCCGCTCGGCCCGGCCGGCCGGTGATGCGTCGGGTGCCCCCAGCACGAGATCTCCCCCACGATCAGGAGTGACGGTGAATGCGGCGAGCCTAGGGACGCGCGATGCGAATGGACTGACGCGCGAGTGCGGATCGAGTGCCGTCGCCGTTCGGAGTCGGTTACGGACGCGACGTGGCCGCCGCGAGCAGGTCGGCCAGCCGCCGTCGGGTCCGGGTCTGCGCGTACGGGATCAGGGCCAGCGCCTCCCGCCACGCCCCCACCGCGGCGTCCTGGTCCCCGGCGGCGGCGAGGGCGTCGCCGAGCAGCGCCAGCACCTCAGCGGCCGGCGCCGACGCCGACGCCTCCTGATAGGCGACGGCCGCTTCGCGCCAGCAGTCGACCGCCTTGCCGAGTTCCCGGCGGGCGACATGCACCTGGCCGAGCGCCTCCCACGCCTCGGCGATGCCGAGCCGGTACTGTGCGCCACGCGACAGCGCCATCGCCTGCTCGGCGCAGCGCACGGCCTCGTCCTCCCGGCCCAGCTCGGCGTAGCTCGCAGCCATGATCACCAGGACGTCCGCGAGCAGTTTGTCGTCTCCGCCCGCCCCGAGCGCCGTGGAAAGCGCCCGGACGACCTCCTCCTGTCGCCCCTGAGCGCGCAGGATCATCGCCCGGTTGATCCCGGCCCGGGTCATCTCGTCGTACAGGCCGAGCTGGGCGAGCAGCTCGACGGCCCGGTCGAGATGCCCGATCGCGGTCTCGTGCTCGTGCCGGAAGTAGGCCGCCCCGGCCAGGCTACGGTGCGTCCGGGCCTGCCCGACCAGGTCACCGCCCGCCCGGGCGGCGTCGAGGGCAACCTCGCCGGTCGTCGTCCAGTCGGCCCATCGACCGCTGCGTTCGAAGAAATGCTGCATGCCCAGGGCGAGCTGCCACGCCTCGGTGTGCCGGCCCTGCCGGGCGGCCCGGCCGACCAGCGCGATCAGGACCTGCCGCTCGGCGGTGAACCACCGCATGGCGTCGGCGTCGTCGGCGAAGTGCAGCGGGGTCTCGCCCGGCCCCGGCTCGATCATCGGGTGGTACTCGGAGGCCAGCAGCCAACGGTGCGCCTGATAGCCGGTGGCCCGGTAGAACCCCAGGCAACGCAGCTCCGCGGCGGCGCGCTCGGCCGGGCTGTCGTTCTCCTCGCCGAGTTCCGTGGCATAGGTCAGCAGCAGGTCGTGGGTGCGGTAGCGGCCCGGCAGATCCTCGCTGATCAGGTGCGCGCGGCTCAACTCGCCGAGCAGCGTCCGCGCGCTCCGCAGCGGGACGCCCGCCAGGCCCGCCGCCCCGGCGGTCGAGATGTCGGGGCCGGGGTGGATCGGCAGCAGCCGGAAGAGTCGGGCGGCCGGGGCGGACAGCGCCCGGTAGGACCAGGAGAAGACGGCCCGCAGGCCGGTCTGCGAGTCGTCGCCGTCGAAACCGTCCAGGCTGCGGGGCGCCTGGGCCAGCTCGGCGGCGATCTGCGCCGTTGGTGTCCGCGGCAGGCTCGCCGCGCGGGCGGCCACCACGGCCAACGCGAGCGGCAACCGCCCGCAGCTGGCGATGATGGCGTCGATCGCGACCGGGTCCGCCGCGACCCGGCCGGCGCCGAGCGGCCCCAGGAGCACCGCGCGGGCCTCGTCGACGCTCGGTACGCCGACCCGCAGCGGGTGGGCGCCGGCCGTGGTCAGCAGGGTGCTCAGCCGGCTGCGACTCGTGACGATCACCAGGCAGCCGGGGGCGCCCGGCAGCAGGTGCCGGATCTGCTCGGCGTCCCGGCAGTTGTCGAGCACGATCAGCAGGCGCCGGCCCGCGAGGCTGCTGCGGTACATGCCAGCCTGGGCGTGCAGCTCGGCGGGAATGCGGTCCTGGGGCACCCCGAGCGAGCCGAGGAAGCCACGCAGCGCCTCGGCCGGGCTCATCGCCGGCTCCCGCCCGTCGTATCCCCGCAGGTCGACGTACAGCTGCCCGTCCGGATAGTCGGGGGCGAACTCGTGGGCGAGGTGGACGGCGAGAGCGGTCTTGCCGATGCCGGGCATGCCGTCGATCGCCAGCACCACCGGCCCACCCGGCCGCCCGACCGCCGTCCGGGCCTCGGCGACGAGGTCGTCCCGGCCGCTGAAGAAGGGCAGCTCCGGCGGCAGCTGCGCGGGCCGGGGAAATGGCGACGACGACCGGGTACGCGTCGGGTGGGTGCGCTGGTGCAGCAGCCGGTCGTACGCCTCCCGCAGTTCCTCGCCCGGATCGATGCCCAGGTCCTCGGCGAGGCGGCGGCGCACCTCCCGGTACATCTCGACGGCTTCCGCCTGGCGGCCGTCGGCGGCGAGTGCCAACAGCAACCGGCTCTGCAGCGACTCGTCGAGCGGGTGTTGCCCCGCGGCCTGCCGCAACGGCGCCAGCACCGCGCTCAGCCGGCCGCAGCGCTCGGCGGCGTCGGCGGCCTCGCGTACGGCCTGGGCGCGTTCGGCCTCCACGGCGAGGAACGTCGGATGCAGGCGGGAGGCCGGTTCCAGGCCCGCGGCGCACGGGCCGCGCCACAGCCGCAGGCCGTCGAGGGAGTGCCGCAGCGCCGACTCAGCGTCGTCGTCCTGCAGGCACCGGCTGGCCAACCGGCTCAGCGATCGGAACTTCAGCAGGTCGAGGGACTCCTCGTCGGCACGCAGCCGATAGCCCGACAGCTCGCGGAGGATGTGCCGGCCCGCCGACCGGGTGGGCAGACCGGGCTCGAGCAGCCGCCGCAGCTCCCCAACGTGCCGGTGCACGACATTCGCGGCGCTGGCCGGGGCCGCCTGGTCCCAGAGCAGGTCGACCAGCTCGGCCAGGGAGACCGGTGAACCGGCCCGGGCCAGCAGCAGCGCGAGCACCAGGCGCTGCTGGCGGGCGCCGAGCCGAAGCTCGGCACCGGCGCGGACGACCCTGATCGAACCGAGCACCGAGAAACCGATCGTCTCACCCGCCTCTGCCTCCGCCCGCACACCGGCAACGGTAACCGGCCGAGCCGTCGCCGGAGCTGGCGACCGCAGGTCCGGGGCCTGCGGGGCGGCGACCAGGCTGTGGCACCGCCTGTTCAGAGCCGGTGCTGGCGTCCGCTTTGTGGTGTCTCGCGACCGGACGTGGACTTCCGCCCATCGAGGTTCCTACGCCCGTTGATCTGTCCACAGTGAGGCGAGCCCGCGGTGAACCGTTCCGCCAGCTCCCGCGCGCCCACCGAGCCGATCCAGGTGTGGAACCCGTCCGCCGATCTGATCAACCGGTCCACGACGGCGCGCGTCGCCGCCGCGATCATCGGCGGTCCCCGCATAGCGGTGGCGCCGTTGTTGCCCGGGCGCCGGTCGACCGTACCGCCGTGCTCGCGCCATCGCACTTGACACTCGACGTCAAGTACTTGACGATTGGCGTCAAGTAGCGGAGGAGGCAGCATGGGGCCAACCCACGAGGAACTGACCGAGCATCTCATCCGGTTGATCGACGTCCGCCTGCTCGACCCCCTCGAAATCCTGGCCGACGACCACGGCGCCATCGACCCGCTGCGCGCCGTCATCCGGGAACGGGCCCGATCCTGGGCCACCACAATCGTCAGCGGCGACGACCGAGCAGCCGTCGGCGTGATCATGCGCGCGATCTCCACCCTCTACCCGGGGGACGGACCGTTCGACCCACCCGTCGACTGGTGGCGTACCCCGCTCGGCCAGGCCGTCGCGCGACGGGTCGGCCACCCGACCGCCGAATCCGTGTCGTACGCGGTGGCCGGCGCCATGCTCGGCATCACCCGCCAGGGCGTCCACGACCTGGTCTCCCGCGACAGGCTCGCCCGCCACCCCGACGGCGGCGTGCGCTGCGCCTCCGTACGCGACCGACTGCTCAAGGAAGGAACCCGACGTGCCTGAGACCATCGTCCACTCCGGGACCGTGCCCATCGCGATCCGCGACTTCGGCGGACCCGGGCAACCGCTGCTGCTCCTGCACGGCGCCGGCGGAAACCTCGCCCAGATGGCCACCCTCGCCGAGCACCTGCGCCCGACCCACCGGGTGGTCACCGTCGACCTGCGCGGTCACGGCCGGTCCGGAGACGGCCCGTGGCACTGGGACGACGTACTGGCCGACCTGGCCGCCGTCACCGACCACCTTGACCTCGCCTCCCCAGCGGTGGTCGGCGTCTCCCTCGGCGGCATGCTCGCCACCCTCTGGGCGCAGCGTCACCCGGAGTGCCCCGGTGCCGTCAGCTTCGACGGCAATCCGCCAGTGAACCGTCCGGACCAGCTCGCCGGGCTGGACCCGGAGCAGGCCGAGACCGAGCTGGCCAAGCTGCGAGCCGTCTTCGACGGGATGGCCGCGATGCTGGCCGAGCCGCTAACCGCCGAGCAGGTGGCCACCATGCTTGCGGGGCAACGAGCCATGGCCCAGCGCTACGGCGCCGCACCCGACGATTGGGCGACGGCCTTCGAGCGCAACCTCGTGCCCAGCGAGGACGGCCGCAGCCGGCTGCGGCCCGCCCCGGACCTCACCCGGCAGCTCCGGGACGCCATGAACTCCCTCGACCTGATACCCGCCTACCGCGCCGTCCGCTGCCCGCTGCTGCTCGTTCTCGCCACCGAGGACCTGCCCGAACAACAGCCGTTCCACCGCCTGTACGAGGCTTACCGCAGGGCCACCGCCGAACGGCTTGCCGCCGTGGACAACCCGTCGCTGCGGGTGCGGCATCTCGCCGGCGCCAGTCACGCGATGGTTGCCGAACGCCCACAGGAAATCGCCACCCTCATCACCGACTTCCTCAGCCCTCACGACAGAGGGCGACCCGCAGGAGCCCGCCTCCCGGCGTAGGTCGGACCGGCCTGGCCGGGTGGGTCGTCGCCTGCATCGCGGGATCGTTCACGACGGTGCGCCAGCCGCCCCGGGGACGTGGCTGGTCACCGTCAGCAGGCGCCGGACCGCCGAGGCTCCGCCACCGACCAACCCAGCAGCGCACGCTCGCCGAACCCGGCCGGGACCGGTGGCAGCAGGACGGGCAGGACAGTTCAGATGATCCTCGACTTCCGCTACACCCCGTTGATCGTCCGAAGTGAACCGTGCCCGCCCGGTCAGCATCGCCGATCTCGTCTGTGGCCAGCGCACCGGATGTCACCGTGCCCGAAACCGCTGCTGGCCGGCCCGCGGCGCTGGCGGGGCCACCGGATCCCCGCGCTCGCGCTGGGCATCGCCCCGGACATCCGGACATGCGATGTGCGGATGCTCGATCAAGCACCGGAAGGTGTCGGGCAGCCCGGCCACTGTGGTCAGGTAGGGTCGCTGGCCCAGCGGATCGGCGATGTCCGGGCGTTACCGCAGACTCGACCACCCGCGCAGCACGCCGACCTCCACGACAAAACAACCGACCAGTTCGTTCACATCCACCCAATCAGGATCGCCGAGGATCCCCTCGTCTGCCACCGATCGCGCGCCGAGTGTCGCCAGGGCCGCTTGACCAGATGCATCCTCATGCCGCTTCCGAGCGTCGCTCTGCGTCACGGTAATCACCTGGCCAGGAGCTGGGAAGCTTGCGTGAGGTCGGGTTGAGGAACGATGGTCACCATGGTCGCCCGTGGCATCGACGAACGAGACGCCCGCTACGTTCCAGTCGTTACCCGGTCGTACGGTTGATCGTTCGGCGGTCTATCACCACTCGCTACGGGAACTCCTCGACCTCGTCGGCGCCGAACCTCCGGACGTCGACGCGCCCGACGACGGTCTGTTCTGGCATCATCGTGCCCGGCGGATGATCGGTGAGACCGTCGCACACCGGGCCAAGCACCCACCGGCGCTCCCGGAATGCCCGACGAATGGTTCGACCCGCTGATCCGAGCCGCGGTATACGAGCCGAATCCAAGCTTCAACCGGCAACTGGTCAAACCCGCCATCGCCGCGTTCGGCCGCCGCCGCGTCCAGGCCGCCCTGCTTGACCATCTCGACACCGGTGCCCCCGCCGACGCGGCAGGTCCTGCGCGTCTCGGTCAGTAACTGGTCGACCGACGGTTGAGTGAAGCACCTGAACGCCCGCTGGTGACACCGCAAACCACCCGGCAGCATCGGATACGTGTCGACCAGTGCACCATCGGTTCGTCGTACCGTCAGCCGGTGGCTTGGATTCGAACTCGGGTGGCTGCCGATCATCGTCCTGATCGGACTGGCGTACCTGGTGATGACGCTGCCCGAGCTCTTTGACGCCGCGGCCCGCATGAACGTGGGCCCGTCAGTCGGCCACGCCGTGCTGGCCGAGTTGAAAAAGCTCGCCGACGGCACAGAGCCGTGGTTTCGGCGGCCCGAGGTGTGCGTCCTCACCAAGTACCTCACGATGGCCGCGCTGCTGGCCGGGCCGGTGCTCTGGTGCGCGGCGCTGGTCCGCTCGGCGCGGGCCCGCACCTGGCGGCCGTTCGTGGTGAGCGTCGGGGCGGTGCTCGCCGGACTGATCGCGTTGCCGGCGCTGACCTGGGCGGCCGAGCTCGCGGTGGCGCTGTTCCGGGTGGCCCGCTGGCTCTTCCACGAGGTGGGGCGCTTCATCGCCTGGATCAGTCCGGTGCTCGCGATCATCCTTCTCGTGCTGGTCGGGATCGCAGCGATCGCCGGGCTGGTGGCGGCGATCGCCGCCATCCACCGCGGTCGCCGCTGGCCGACCGCAGCCGTCATGGTGGCCGTGGTCGCGGCTCTCGGCCTGGCCTGGCGCCTCGGTGTGTTCGACGGCTTGTTCGCCCTGCTGCACCGGATAGCCGAGGTGATCACGGGATGGATCGCCACCTACGTCGGACCGGTCATCGCCGTGATTGTCTCGCTCGTCTTCCTCCTCGCGATCGTGCTGATCGCGCTTGGCGCCGTGGTCGCACTGTTCGGGCACGTCGGCCGGACGATCGTCCTGCCGTTCGCGTCGGCCGGGAGCGCCGGGCGGAAAGAGGCGGAGTGCTTGGACACCGCAGCCGGGCTGGGCGTCGCGCTCTCGATGCCACTGACCGCGACGGTCATCGACCCGCACTACCGGACCGAATTCCTCATCGATTGGCTGGCGACCCCGGTGCTCCGGGCGGTGCCGTCGCCGCTCGGGTTGTACGACTTGCTGCTCCGGGACCCGGCCGTCCACATCCTCGCGCCAGCATTCAGCGGCTTCAACCCGACCGTCGACTTCGCGCTGGCCGTGCTGGCCACCGCCATCGCGGTGCTCAGCCTGGCCTTCGGTCAGGCCGGGTGGTCTACCGACCGGGGGCGGCCGAACGTGCTCTACCCGATCATGGCGGTCGTCGGCGCGGCCATCGCGCTGGCGATACCCGTCCTGCTGCTGACGTGGTGGGCCAAGAACCAGTCCGACAGCTGAGCATCGGTCGTGAAGAGCGGCCCACATCAGGCGGTCGCCATTCTGGCTCCCCTCGGTGTCAAGACACCGCCGGGAGGAGGGTTCTATTCTGGGTTTCGGCGGGTTCGGGATGTGACTTCTCCGAAGAGCCGGCTGGGGGATGTGAGCCGGTCACGCTGGACTCAGTTGCCGTTCCTCGTTGTCCTCCCCCGGCCCGCCGCCGCGGCGACCGCGTCGTTGATCACGGTGCGGTAGACAATGTCGGACAGGCGTCGTTTCAGGGCGCGCATCGCTTCCATCGAGGAGAAGGCTACGTTGACCGCCAGCAGTTCCGGCTCGGGAATCCAGCCGGAGTGGTCGAACACCCAGCCGTCCCAGGCCGCGTAGGTGTGGAAGATCTGCTGCTCACCGGGATGGTGCACCGCGGTTATCTTGATCGGCCGGTCTGGACAGGAGTCCCGGCGGACCCAGGCGAGAATGTGACAAGCTCCGGCAGCGAAGAAGGCTTGATCCGTGCGTTCCCACGCGACCCGTTGGTCTGATCGCTCGATCGGCGTCCGGCGAAACGCTCCCGCTGCTTTGGCTGCCACAGCCGGGACGGTAGTGGTTGAGCCGGTGCATCCGCTCATGCCGCGACGACTGCAATCCTTGGTAGAGCCAGCTCAGAGCTACGTCAGCGACAAGGACATTCCCGATGACATCGTCGGCCACGCGGCGCAGCAAGGGGTCAAGGCAGCCCCGTGACCAGGGACTTTCGCTGGCATAGAGATGCATCCAGCTTTCGAGATCCGGCTCGTCCCCGACACAGACGCTCGTCCAATATGATCCGGACGGATGTGCTGCGATGGTTCGGCTGAGCGGTCGGGTCCCTGCGGGTCGGGCTGGTCCGAATAGCCGGCGGTTATCACCAGCACGGCGAGACCAGTCACCAAGTCCGCCAAGACGACGTTGTGTCGCTCCAGAACGATGCCGTACTCAGCTTCTGTGTCGGGGTAGCGCTTCAAGCCCGGCAAGGTGTGGAACCGCACCCACCGGTCCCGGATCTCCCGCAGATCATAGGGCAGCTTGGAGCATCCCGGCCACCGTTGATCTCACAACGTTGACAGCCGGGTCGGATCGATCACGACGTCGATCATCAACCAGGACCAGAAATCCAGCAATACGGTATCCGCTCATACCGCGATTCGCGCGCCCGGCAAGCCGGGGCGGGCCGTCGCTGATGGCACTGTTGCCGCATTCGCTAGGCTCAGCGGTGTAGTCGTTCACCAGTTTCGTTCACCAGCATTGTTGCGACGACCGCCTGAATCCGCCCCGTCCGGGTGGGGCCAAGCGAGGCCGTCATCAGCGCGATCGGCTCCGTCGAGATCGCCGCCTCCCTGCTCGCCATCGAGCACGGCGCCGTGCCGCCCACGGCGAACCTGCACAAGACCGACCCGGAATGCGACCTGGACTACGTGCCGCTGGTGGCCTAGCGCGTACGCCGAGATCGTCGGCGGCGAACCGGGCCGCCCCCTCGACGTAATCGGCGTCTTCGGCGAAATGGTCGCCTACCACGACGGCCGGTTGCCGACCTGCCGGGCCTGACCCGGCCGCCCGCCCGCACCACACCCCCACGAGAGGAATCGTCACTGTGCCCCTCAACTCCGCGCCCTACGCCCGCCGGGCGATCGCGGCGACCGCCGCCATCGCCGGCCTGATCACCCTGGCCGCCCAGCTCCCCGGTGGTGCGTCCGTCGCCCCGACGGCGGCGTCCGCCGGGCACCGCCACGGCGACCCGGCCCACACGACCGTCGCCCCGCCGCCGCTGGACCCGGCCACCGTGCCCGTCGCGTACGTTGTCGGTCCGCAGTCGACCGTGGGTCGGGACGGGTTGGTCGACGCGTGCCTGGTCATCGGGCACCCCGAGCAGGAACGCACGGTACGACTGCCCGCCGCCGTGGCCGAGGCGCTCTACCGGAACACCCGCTCCTATCCGGGCCCGTGCGCCGACTACGGCCCCGCGAAGCCGCTCGGCGACGGCACCGTGCGCATCTACTCCCAGCTGGTCGGGGAACGCCCGGTGAGCCTCGGCTTCGTCCTGGACCGGCAGGCGCTCGGCGGTCTGCCGGTGGAGCCGACCGACGGCATGCACTGCTACGACGCCAACGGCGACGGCGTCACCGACCCGGCCACCGAGTGCCTCCACGAACACGCGTACCAGCTCGACCTGCCGCAGCGGTTCCGGCAGGTGGTGGGCGGCCCGTTCCAGTGGGCCATGCTGAACTGGGACCCGCGTGGGCACGCCCCCGAGGCGGTCTACGGGGTACCCCACTTCGACCTGCACTTCTACGTCCAGGACCGGGCGGAGGCGGAGGCTATCGACAGTGGTCCGTGCGGTGCCTTCCTCGTCGACTGCGCCGACTACGCCGAGGGGCGCATGCCCGTCCCGGACCGCTACCGCCCGGCCGACTACGTGGACATCGACTCGGTGCTGCCGGGCATGGGCAACCACCTCGGCGATCCGAACTCCCCGGAGTTCAACGGCCAGCCGTTCACCCACACCTTCATCTACGGCGCCTACTCGGGCAAGGTGACCTTCTACGAGCCGATGGTCCGGCAGGCGTGGCTGACGGACCTCGCCGCCGGGCGGGTCGCCCCGTCCTGCCAGCCGCTGAAGCTCCCGGCGGCCTGGCAGGAGGCCGGTTGGTACCCGACCAGCTACTGCATCTCGTACCGGGCCAACCGGCAGGAGATCACCGTCTCGCTGACCGACTTCGTGTCCCGGCCCGCCTCCTGACCCGAAACCCCTTCGGACGACCGGGAGATTCCGCTGCGCTGCACCGAACCCACGATGAGCGACAGCGGATTCTCCCGGTCGATCCGGCGGCCCGCCGGGAGGCGATGGCCTGATTCCCCGCCAGCGCCGGGTGCCGCCCAGGGCGTTCGCCGATGCCGTCAGCCCGAGGTGGGGCCGGTCCTCCGACCGACATCAGGCACCACCACTTCGAGGCGAACATCGGTCAGTTCCTCTCGCAGGTCGCGGGCCGGGCTGAGGTTGAAGACGGGAACCCCGTCCCTGCCGAAGTGGACCCGGTGCATCGCGGACGAGACCACATCGTGGCCCACGGGCGAGGCGACCGCGTGGTAACAGATCCAGGTGTTGCCGTCGTAGTCGGTGAAGAAGGAGTTGTGCCCGGCACCGTAGAGCCCTTCCACCGACTGGTAGTTCAGGACCGGCGTGATCGCCTTGGACCATGCGGAGGCATCCAGGTAGTCACCGCCTCGGGGAATGCTCAGCATCCCGATGGAGTAGGTGTAGCCTCTGGCCGCTCCACCGGAGTACGCGATGTACACGGTCTCGTCGGTCAGGAACGGGTACGGGCCTTCGTTGTTGATCGTTCCCTGCACGTTCTCCCAGCCGTACAGCGGGCGCGTCAGCAACACCGGTGCGCTGATGAGACGGGTGGGGTCAGCCACGGTCGTCTCCGCGATGTAGACCATGCTGCCCGAGTCCATCGGCGAGCCCAGACCCGTCCGGAATGACCAGACGAGGAAGCATCTCTCGTCGGCCTTGAAGTAGGTCATGTCCAAGGTGATGCTGCCGCTCTCGGCCAGGTAGGAGCCGTCGGCCTTCCGGACCCGTACGGGGGTTTCCCAGCTGTCGGCGCGCATGATGTCGTGACCCTTCTTGAGTCGCATCATGTGGCACTGTGGCCCCCACTCCGTGCCGCTGACGGCGAACAAGATGTAGAGGTCGTCGCCGATCTGGTGGAACTCAGGGGCCCAGAAGGTCTGCACGAAGCCCTTGCTCTCGTCCGCGTCGAGGATCACCTGCTCGCGGAACCCGTCGTCGAACAACCCGTTGATCGTCTCGGACTCCCGGACGTGGAGGCCGATGTCGTCCACGTTGTCGTTGGTCGCGAGGTAGTAGTACTTCCCTTCGCAGGGCAGAATCACCGGGTCCGCGTATCCGCGCGCCAATGGGAAGGGGTGAACGGGAGTCTGCACCGTGCCGGAGACTCGGTAGGTTCCCGGCGCCGAGAAGTCCACCGCACCGGTGTCCCAGGCGACCGACTTGTCGGCCGTGGAGCCGTCGGAGTAGACGGCTGTCGCCTTCACCGCGGCCAGTTCCGACCGGGAGGACGCGACGACAGTCTTGGGGAGGCGGGTTTCCGTATGCACCAAGGGCGTCCACCGGTCCCGAACGGCTTGCGCGATCGACGGTTCCACCGCGAGCACGTTTCCCGGGTTGATGTGCGTCAGGTTGCCGGGGTCCGCCACCTGTGGGAACTGGGATGCCGGCCGGGGTCCCTTCGATCCTCCTCCCGCGAGGTCGACAGCCTGGTTCACGTACGTGTTTCCGTCGGTGTCTCGCCACAGAAACTCGTACGCGCCGACCGCCTCGTCGTACTGACACGCGACGGCATCGACGTGCAGCGAGTTGTGCAACCGAAGGAGCCCTCGGGATCGGAACTCCGTCAGATCGGTCGACGTCCACACCAGGACACAGCCACGGCTTTCCTCGTCCGGTGCTCCCCGGGGTGCGACGCGGACGGCGACCAGCCCGAACCCGCCTTCCCTCGTGCGGAACAGGAAGGGGTTCTTGGCGCCCTTCTCCAGGATCGTGTTGTGCTCGCTCACCGTGGCATCGGGAAACAAGATCCCGTAGTTCTGGTTGAGCGGCTCGAACGGTGCCCCGTCCTCGCTCAACGCGAGGTGGATGCTGCTGCTCAGCGAGTCCGTGTACTCGTCGAGCGGTGTTCGGGTGTAGACGAGAACCCTGTCTTCCATGACGTACCTGTTCCGTTCGGTGTCTGGCGTTGATGACTGGTCTCTGGATCCGACGACGGTCAGCATCGCGGAAGATGGTCAGCCAGTCCCAGGTGGCGTCACGAATCTCCCGCTGGACGACCACCATCTCAGTACCGCCGCCGTAACAGAACAGGCTCAGCTCGACGCACCGAGCAACGCTGCGATGAACGTGGACGGCTCGATGGTGATCGGCCGGTCGCTGACCTGCCCGTCACCAACCTCCACGACCCGCCACACGCCGTCGGCGCGCAGCGCCAGGTCCACCGTCACGAATGGCAGACCCAACGCGCCGATCAACGGAGCAAGCCAGTCCAGGCCAAGCCCCTCCGGTGGCGAGTCATTCGGGGTATCAGGGTGCGATCCGACCAACCTGCACCGGCCATCCACCCACCAGGTACGCACCTCAGCCGAGACGAACGACTCGAACTCCCGCAGGACGAACCCGCCCACGAAGTCATCCTCGCGTAACTGCCGCAAACGGCTCGCAATCCGCCACGCGGTGTCCCCGTCGCCGACATCCGGAACATAGGCGGCCTCGTTCCAGTAGTGCTTCGCCGACTTGACGTAATCCCGTACGACTGCCGGACCCGCACCGAGCGTCCGCCGCGCTCGGTCGAACCCGGCCCGATCCACACCTACGGTCCAGACCGATCGTGGGCTGACGGCCGCCAGGGCCGGATACCAACCAGGCAACTCATGCGCCCGCCGATAATCCTGAGCAGTCGAACGGACGGCCACACCGCGCCGGGCCAACGCCTCGACGAAACCCCCGTACCGATCGCTACGCAGCATCCAGCCCCGGTAGACGGCCCGGTCACCAGCCGGTACGGACCCAACCGCCCGTTCCACGTCGCCTCGGGCCAGCGCGTCGTGGTCAACCACCGCAACACTCAAGCCAGCTTCCCGAGCCGCTTGTGCCTCCGGCCCGAAATGCTCATCCGGGCGACGCGGCCGAAGCGGATCGCCAGGAACGAGAAGCAGCACGCTCCCGATACTCCCCGACCGGCCGGACGACATCCAACGGTTATCCCACCACCTCGAACCGGCAGTGGCGGATCCGGGTGGATGGCCGCGGTGGGCCACTGAGCGCTGCCCTGACCGGGCGCCGTAGCGTGCTGCCATGAGTAACGGGCCGGCCCGCTTCGGCGGGCGAGACGATGTGGTCCTGGCGGTGGTCCTGGACTGTCTCGACCTGGACCGGTCGGCGACCTTCTGGTGCGGCGTGCTCGGGTATCGTGCTGAGCCCAGCTCGCCGGGTCGCTATCAGCAGTTGCTACCCGGCGACGGAAACGGCGTCGAGGTGCTCCTGCAACGGGTGGCGGAGCCCAAGAACGCCAAGAACCGGGTGCATCTGGACCTGCGGGTACCCGACCTGGACGCTGAGACCGCCCGGGTGACGGCCCTGGGCGCCCGCCGGGTCACAGCCGAACCCATCCAGGAGTACGGCTGGACCTGGCATGTGTTTGCCGACCCCGACGGCAACGAGTTCTGCGTACTCCAGCCGCCCACGGATCCCGACGAGGACGGTTCTACCTGAGCCGCTGACGGCTGCACCACGCCGTGCGACACGCCGATGCTGGCCGCCGAGGACGCTCCCCCACACCCTGCCTGGCCGTCGAACCCGGCTCCGTCGTCGCGGCCGACCTGCACGATCTGCGGCAAAGATATGCGCAGCGATCAACTTGTCCCGCATGTGCAGGCTTTTCGACCGGCGCGGGCCGCTGCTGTTTGGCGGTGATGGGCACCCTTCGTGCCTGCCGTCGCGCTATTTACCGTAACGGTCGCGGATGACACCTTCCGATGAGTACGAGCCGACAAGGGTGGCGCTGTCGCGGGCTGAACCCACGGCCAGCCGGTCGACGAGGGTGCGTTGAAACTCCTGGAAGGCGGCGAGTTCGGTCAGGCCGTTGCCGTCCACCACGTGGACGAACGTGACGCCGTCGGCCAGCCGGAAGGAGCTGTAGTGCAGGCCGGGCGGCGCGGTGTGGGCCAGTTCGGCGAAGACATCTTCGATCAGGCGTTGGTTCTCGTCGGCGGCGTCGGGTTTCGTCTGGTACCGGATCATTGCTGCGGTCATCACGGCACTCCTC
Organism: Plantactinospora sp. A48; assembly: GCF_055793945.1. Lineage (NCBI taxonomy): Bacteria > Bacillati > Actinomycetota > Actinomycetes > Micromonosporales > Micromonosporaceae > Plantactinospora > Plantactinospora sp. A48. The sequence continues at coordinate 52,221 of NZ_JBTIXF010000044.1, forward strand.
GAGTCGTTGGCTGTCACTTCTACTGACAGCGCTGCCGTCACGAACTCATCGCCAGGACGAGTCCGCGATGAGTTCGGTGCTCCGCCGCTGTCAACAACGATGACAGCTACCTTCTGGAGGACCGGCGTGAGCGGCAAGCAACGGACGACCGTCGAGCAACGTTGGGTGCTGGGGCTGACCTCAGTCGGCGCGGTGATGGTGGCGCTGGACGCGCTGGTGGTCGCGGCGGCACTGACCAGTGTCCGGCGGGATCTCGGTGCCTCGGTCGAGCAGTTGGAGTGGACGGTGAACGCCTACAGCATCACCTTCGCGATGTTGCTGGTGACCGCGGCGGCGATCGGCGACCGGTGGGGTCGGCGCCGGACGTTCGCGTCCGGCGTGGCGCTGTTCTGTATCGCATCGATCGCTTGTGCGCTGGCCCCGTCGATGCCGGCGCTGATTGCCGCCCGAGCCGTCCAGGGCATCGGCGCGGCGGCCGTGATGCCGATGGCGATGGGCCTGCTCGGTGCCGCGTTCCCGCCCGAGCGTCGCGGCTGGGCAATCGGTCTCTTCAGCGCCTTGACCGGTCTGGCCGTGCTGGGCGGCCCGGTGGTCGGCGGTGCCGTGACCGAGGGCCTGGCCTGGCAGTGGATCTTCTGGATCAACGTCCCGGTCGGCGCCCTGGCAATCGTCCTTGTCCTGCGGTTCATCCCGGAGAGCACCGGCCCGGCCCGGCGGCTCGATCCCGGCGGCGCGACGCTGATCACCGCTGCCGTGCTCGGCATCGTCTGGGGCACCGTCCGCGGGGCCGCGTCGGGCTGGGGCAGCCTGGAAGTGATCGGGTCTTACCTGCTGGGCGGGCTCGCTCTGGTGGGCTTCCCGGCGTGGGAACGGCGGGCGCGGCAGCCGATGGTGCCGCCGGCGTTCTTCCGGTCGAGAGCGTTCACCGCGGGCAATGCAGCCGGTTTCTTCCTGACTGCGGCGCTCTACGGTGCGGTGTTCTTCAACGCACAGTTCATGCAGGTCGCTTTCGGATCAGGCCCGTTGAAGGCGGGGTTGCAGCTCCTGCCGTGGACGGCCACGTTGTTCGTGGTGGCGCCGGTCGCTGGCCGGCTCGTGGATCGGATCGGTGAACGTCCGCTGGTGGTGATCGGGCTTGCCCTGCAGGCGGCCGGCATGTTCTGGATCAGTGTGGTGAGCCGCGGCGCGGTCGGCTACTCCGAACTGGTCGCGCCGCTCATGGTGGCCGGTTGCGGTGTTTCGATGGCGATGCCGGCGACGCAGAGCGCGAGCGTCGGGGCACTCCCCCGCGATGCCGTCGGGATCGCCTCCGGCGTTTACAGCATGATGCGTCAGCTCGGCGGGGTGGTCGGTGTCGCCGTACTGGGTGCGATGTTCGCGGCCGCCGGCGGCTACGGGTCGTTCGAGACGGGGTTCGCCCGGGCGCTGGCCGGCTGCGGCGTACTGTCGTTGCTCGGCGCGCTTGCCGGACTTGGCATCACCCGGCGCGGTTCCCGCCAGAGTGTGGTGGTCGTCCAACCGGCGCTGGTGCGGGAGCAGGCATGAGTCTGGAGAACGAGTTCGCCCAATTCCGTGCGGGGCTGGTCGGCCACTGCTACCGGATGCTCGGATCGCTGCACGACGCGGAAGACGCGGTGCAGGAGACCTACCTGCGCGCGTGGCGAGGGTACGCGGAGTTCGAGCAGCGCTCGTCGGTGAAGACCTGGCTCTACCGGATCGCGACCCGGACCTGCCTGAACGCCCTGCGGCACAGCAGCCGCCGGATGGTGCCTTCAGCACTGGGCGCTCCGGGCACCGACCCCGACAACCTGCAGGCGCGTGCGCCGGAACTCGGCTGGCTGGAACCGCTGCCAGACCGGTTGCCGAGCGCCGACCCGGCGCTGGTGGTGAGCGGCCGCCAGAGCCTCAGGCTGGCGATGGTCGCTGCGCTGCAGCACCTGTCTCCCCGGCAACGCGCTGTGCTGATCCTGCGGGATGTGCTCGCCTGGCCCGCGTCCGAGGTAGCCGATCTGCTTGACACCACCACGGCCGCCGTCAACAGCTCACTCCAGCGGGCCCGCGCCGATCTGGCCAAGCTCGCACCAGCCGAGGACCAGTTCAGTGAACCGCCCGAGCAGGTGCGCCGGGCACTGCTCGACCAGTACGCCCGAGCCTTCGAGCAGGCGGACCTGGCCGCGCTGGAGAAACTGCTGACTCAGGACGTTCGATGGGAGATGCCACCGATCCCGACCTGGTTCAACGGCCGCGACAACGTCCTGCGCCTGCTCCGGGCGAAACTGTTGCCGGAGCAGGGCGTACGGATCATCGTGGAGACGTCCGCGAACGGGCAACCGGCGTTCGCGTGGTACGTCCGCGGCCACGACAGCGCCTTCCACGCGCACTCGATCCAGGTACTGACCTTGACCACCGCGGGCGTCTCCGCAGTACTCGCCTTCCACCGGCCGGACCTGTTCACCGCGTTCAGCCTCCCGATTCACCGCTCTTCCGCTGAGGCATCCGCATCCACGTGATCAGCCGCGCCTCATCCTGGGGACCAGGACGACACGCTCGGCCCAGGTCGTTCGGTGTCCCTCGGACACAGGAAGTCAGCGGCAGACGAGTGCTGGCGATGCGTCCGCCTCAGCGCAAGCCGAGGAGCTGATGGATTCCGTGCGCGGGGCTGTAGCCGAAGGCTTCGGTAGCGGCGTGGGAGTCGTAGACCCGGTCGAGCCTGCGGGGCAGCGGCCAGTTCCGCGCGCGGAAGGCGGACGCGACCTCAGGAAGCCGCGTTGCGATCAGGCCAGCCGCGTCGTGGTGCAGGGCGGGGCAGTCAGCGCGGGTGAAGGGGTACGGTCCGGCGATGTTGAAGGTTCCGGTCGCGGCGTGTTGTCCGGTGAGGCGCACAGCGGCCGTCGCGACGTCGTCCAACGCTACCGCCCGGTGCAGGAAGTGCGTGGCCAGTACGGGTGGTGGTTCCGGGAAGCAGCGGGCAATGCGCAAGGTGACTGACGGCGTGGCGGCCGAGGCGACGAGCCGCTCGGCGGCCAGCTTCGTCTCGTCGTAGATGTCACGCGGACGCGGCTCCAGCGCCTCGTCGACCCATACCGCCTCATCGACGGGCACCAGGGCGTGTCCGTAGACGCTGGTGCTGCTGATGTAAAGAATGCGCCGGACACCCAGCCGGTCGGCTTCCTCGAGCAGCGCGTCGGTGGCGTCGACGTTGACGGCCCGGAACTCCCGGTCGTCGACTCGGCCGACGTGTGGTGCGTGCAGGGCAGCGGCGTGGATCAGGACGTCCGACTGCGGTAGTGCGGCACCGCGCACGTCGGTGCTTCGGAGATCCCCGGTGATGCTGGTCCATCGGCCTGGTACTCGGTCGATCCCACGAACGAACCAACCATCCGCATGAAGAGCTGCCGCTATCGCCGCGCCTACCCGACCCGAGGTCCCGGTGACCACCGCGACACGGATCGATGATTGTTCGTCTGGCCGTTCTTGCACAGATCATTCTGTGCGGTTGGGCAGCACCTCGTCGACCCCACCCGCACGTGCGGGCGTATGGCGGAGGTGGCACGACCGTGCGCCAACCGCCTGCCGCCGAGACCGCAGTCCCCACACCGGGTCGCGGCCAGACGGTTGCCCGGCTGTGGGCTGTGCCGCACCGGACGGGGCGGCAGCCGAACCGCTCTGCGACAGGCAGGGTAGAACTTCACTGTATGAGCGAGAACCGCGCCGAGTTGGAAATCGAGCTGGACCGGCTGCGGCGGTGCCCGTGGGCCGAACGTCGTCGCCTCGTGTGGCGGTTGGTCGACCTCGGGCAGACGATCGTTCCCCAGTTGCAGCACATCCGACGGCACGGCCCCGGCCGCCTGCGCGCTGCCGCGCTTGAGATCCTCGTCAACGTTGTGGGCGAGGCCGGTCTGCACCCGGCGGACCTTGCCGCGGCGGAGCGTCTGGTGCGCGTGAAAGCCCCACTGGAACCCTTCTTGAACCTCATGCTGTGCTGGGATGCGTGGATGTGTGTGCGAGGTGGCGATCAGCGAGGAGTCATCGCCGCTCTGGGGTTGACCGTGAGGCGGCCGGCGACGTTCGCCCTCGCCTCCAGCGTCGTCTCCGACCACCTCGACGACCCTGACGGGCTGGTGTTCGTCACCCCCGAACTGAACGGGTGGACCGTCGTTGCGGGTCGGTGGTGTGACCCGAGCCACGACCAACGAGCCGAGCAGGTACGGCAGATCGTCGAGGACCTCAGCAGCAGGTACGGGCAGGCACACGCGTACTTTCTCACCGAATACTCCGACCATTCGGCCTGGTTGATCGCGGACAAGGGCCGGACCATCCGGCGGTACAGCGAGGACTCACCGGCTTTGGCGATCGGGCAGCCGTTACCGATCGAGCGTCGCCATCTGGATGCTCTGGGATTTTCCGGTAGCCCCGAAGAACTGCACGGTGACGACATGGAGGAAGCGTTCGACGAGTTCTCGGCCAGTTGCACGGCCCGTACGGTTGCCGCGGAGCTGAGCATCGACATCGTCGGGGGTGTCCGGCGCAGCGACGCCGTCGTACGTGGAATCGGGGTACTGGCCCAGATCCCGGGCGTATCGACCACGATGTCGCCGGGCGCGTACAGCATCTGACGACGTCAGCGACCCGCCGGATGCGTCGAACCCCACCAGCCGAGCCTCCGCACATCGGGCATGATCATCGCGTGCGACCACGACGCCTGGACCATCGATACCGACACAGCGGTCTTTCCGCTCACCGCGCCCGACGAGCGTCCTGCCCCGACACGAGCGCGGGGGGGGGGGAGGGGGTCGGGGGGGAGGGGCGTCGGGGGGAGACGGTGGGGCGGGAAGGAGACGTGGGCTGCTCAGCAGTA
>NZ_JBTIXF010000045.1:0-55296 GCF_055793945.1 Plantactinospora sp. A48
CGACAACAACTGGCCCTTCTTCATGGGCTACCGCTACGGCATCTTCAACTACGCCACCCAAACCCTCGGCGGCACCACCACCATCAACCGCTTCGACCTCACCACCCCCTAAAATCCCACCCAACCAACCCGGGGGCCTCCACACCAGCACCACGGAGGCCCCCGGCCCCGTCCAAGGACCCGAAAGCCGTTCCGCCGGCCCGCAACAACTGCGGGGAGCCCGAGCCAGACTGGAACGGTGCGGGCGCGCACACCAACTTCTCCACTCAGGCCATGCGGGAGGGCTACGCCGCGATCATCGAGGCCTGCGAGGCGCTACGGTGTCCGACCGGGGTGCTTCGGTGCGGATCCGCTGGCAGGTCGAGGTCGACCAGAAGGGCTACCTCGAGGACCGCCGTCCCAACGCCGACGTCGACCCGTACGTTGTCACCCGCATCATGGCCCGCCGCCTTGGAGAAGGCCAACCTCGGCTGAGGACGTGCTCGACATGCCGCTGATGAGCAGCATCAGCCCGGCATCGTCAGCGTGCTCCGAGGACTCCGGCGGGCCGGGCCGGACGGGTGCTGGACGACCCGTTCGGCCCGGCCGGGCTGGGGTGACTCGGCCCCTGATCCCCGTGACGCTCGCCGGTGGGGCGATCGCCGGTGGGCAGCCAGTTCAGCTTCCGCTGGTCTCGACGGGGAGTCCCACGAACGCTCGCCCGGTCCGGGGGAGCGCGAGGGTGAACAGCAGGAGGCCGGCAGAGGTCAGCGTGAAGCCGGCCCACACCGTGGACAGCGCGCCCCAGCCGGCGCCGAGTGTCATGGCGCCGCCGATGGCACCCAGGGAGTTGGCCAGGTTGAGGGCGGCCAGGTTGAGCGCGCCCATCAGGGTTGGTGCGTCAGGGGCGAGGTTGGTGAGCCGGACCTGGATGGTGGGGATGGCGAACATCATGGTGGCGCCGACGCCGAACAGGGCCGGTAGCAGGATCGTCGGGTTGCTGCCCGCCACGCCGATCACGGCCAACAGCACCAGGACTCCGCCGTAGCCGTACACCAGGCCGCGGCTCTCGGACCGGTCGGCGATCCGTCCACCGAGGTAGTTGCCGACGGCCATGCCGATGCCGAAGACGGCGAGCGCGATGGGGATGAGGGAGGTGCCACGGTCGGCCGCGTCGGTGATGAACGGGCCGATGAACGTGTAGACGGCGAAGATGCTGGAGATACCGAGGGCGGCCACCGCGACCATCGTCCACACGTTGAGCTGGCGGAGTGCGCCAAGCTCGCGGGCGACCGGGTTGCCCCGCAACTCGTCGGTGCGCGGCACCCAGGCCAGCAGCGCCAGCGTCGCGAGAACGCCGACCCCGACCACCACCACGTACATGGCCCGCCAGCCGGCGGCCTGACCGATGGCGGTGCCCAGCGGTGAGCCGACGATGGTCGCGATGGTCAGGCCGGCCATCACCGTGGCGAACGCCTTGCCGCCCTTGCCTGGGCCGTACGCGTGGGCGGCGACCACCGCACCAGCCCCGAAGTAGGCGCCCTGCACGGTGCCGGTGACGAAGCGGAAGACAACGAGCAGCTCGATGTTCGGGGCCAGGGCCGACAGCGCGTTCCCGGCCAGGAACAGCACCATCAGGCCGAGCAGCAGGGTGCGTCGGTTGACCCGCGCGGCGAGCAGGGCGATCGCGGGGGAGCCGATCATGACGCCGAACGCGTAGGCGGTGATCGCGTACGTGGCGACCGGGACGGACACGTCGAGACCGGACGAGAAAAGCTGAATGATGCCGTTGCTGCCGAACTCACCGGTACCGATGGCGAAGGTCCCCAGCGCCAGCGCGAACAGCGTCAACCGCCGGCGTCGGACCGGGGCGGCTGTGTGCCGGCTCTGCTGGGCTCTGAGCTGCGGCTCGTTCGTCTCGTGAAGCATCTCTCCAGGGTTCAAGGCGCAGGTGGATGACGAGTTGATCGCCGATCAAGTAACTGTTCAGCGCCCCTGGCTAACTTCCTACCGAGGGTGGTTTCCGTACGCGATTGGCGGCGTACGACTTCGCGGCCGGGACGAGGAGAAGAGAGAACCATGACGGATCCAGCGGATCGGATCGCCGCCGCGTGGCTGGACGCGAACACCCGGCTGATCCAGGCCATGCCGATGGGCTGGCATTCGGCACAGGGCGACGCGACCGCGCTGGTCTCCCGATGCGCTCTGGCGTCGCTCAACGTCGCGGTCAGCATCACGGCCGAACCCGACCTCGCGGCTCTCGACGCGATGGCCGGCGAGGTGGCAGGCTTCGAGGTGCCCTGGTCGATCGTGGTCCGCCCGGGGGCGAGTGAGGCGGCCGCCGGGTTGGCCGCTCGATACGGGCTGACCAGCCGCAGCGACATCGGCGTCATGGCCTGCGCCGTGGAGCGGGCGGTGCTCACGGCCGACGACGACCGGCTTGAATCGATCCGGCGGGTCGGCTCTGCCTCCGCCGGCGCCTACACCGGCGCCCTCGCCGACGGCTTCGAGGTTCCGGCCAGCTGGTTCGGCTCGCTGATGGGCGGTTCCGTGCTCGACGCCCCCGGGTTCGCCGGCTACCTGGCCGGCCCGTCCGACGAGCCGGACGGCACTGGGCTCGCCGTCGACGGTCCCGGCGTGGTCGGTGTCTACAACATCGCCGTCGCACCTCGGGCCCGCAGCCGAGGGCTGGGCCGGGCGTTGACCGCCCGGGCCATGGCGGACGGCTTCGCCACCGGTGCGGATCTGGCCTATCTGCAGGCGTCCGCAGCCGGCCGGCCGCTCTACGAGTCGATGGGTTTCCGGCATGTCGAGTTCTGGTCCACCTTCACCGCCCCGGCGGCGCCTCCGGCCGAGTGATCGCCCAGCGGGTCGCGGCCCAGCTCGGCGTATGTTTCCCCGCCTCCCACGGGCCGGTCGCCGGACCGCCGTGCGGCCTCAAGGGCCAGGCCGGCGACCTCGATCACCCTGGCTGGTGGGGCCCCCGACCCGGGGCTGTCGTCGGTGGATCACGACCGAGGTACGACCCGGCGCGTGCGGAATCGGTTCGATCTCCGTGGCCGGTGGGCGGCCGGCTTCGTGCGTCGGACAGGTGGCGTGGCTGACCTCATCGAATGGCTCTGGGCGGAACATTGCGGTCACCGTCGCGCGACATCATTGACATCAACCGGCATCACTGCCTACCTTGATCCGTGAATCGATTCGATAACTCGGTCGTCGGCGGTGGAGACCAACCGGCGGTACGCCAGGCGGCAGGCTGAGGGAGGTCAGGCCGTGATCCGTGGGATTGGCTAACGGACCAGCACCGCCACCTGGACGCGGAGCGGGGTCTGCGGAGGAGTGGGCCGCCGTACCTGACCGTCGGCCGCGCCGCCCGCAGCATCCGGCACCCCCGGTGCCGGCAGCCCGGCGTGGCACGCCGGCCCGCAGGTCGCCACGCGGCTGATGCCGCCCCCGACTCGATCTCGACACCGCGCACCTACGCCCCCAAGTGAACTCACCGACGGAGACACCAATGCAACCTCAACGAAAAGTTGGCCGCCTGGCCGCACGGGCCGGGATCGTGATCGGCCTCGTCGTGGCCGCCGCCGCCCCGCTCACCGTCATGGCGGAGAGCCAGGCCGCGACCAACGAGTCGATGTCCGTGGACCTGGCGTCCAGCCGTGGACCGTCCACCCAGGTCGGAGAGGGAATCCTCTACGGGATCAACCAGGACGGTACGCAGCCGGCGGACCAGTTCACGCAGCCACTACGCCTCAACGCCTTCCGTGGCGGTGGCTGGTTCTCCGGTGGCTGGATCCGGGACAACTACCGGTTCGGTTCGGCCACGCAGGCGGACATCACCTCGATCACCGCACAGGCCAGGATGTTGAACCGGGTCGGCAACCACCCGCAGTACCAGGTGCTGCTCACCGACCTGTACGGGCTCAACGGCGGCCAACCGTCGAACACGGTCTACCCCTGCGACAACGGCAACTGCTCGAACTGGGTGACGTTCATCGACTCGACCGTGGCGGCTCTGCAGGCCACCGGCCTGACGTTCGCCTACGACATCGACAACGAACCGGACATCTCCGTGTTCTGGAAGGCCGGGGTGAACAGCACCCAGTACTTCCAGATGTGGGACACCGCGTACCGGGAGATCCGGCGCGTCGCGCCGGGCGCGCTGATCGTCGGCCCGTCCTTCGCGTACACCCCGCAGGCCCGGCCGGCACAGTGGAGCACCTGGCTCGCTCACGTCAAGTCGGCGGGTACCGTCCCGGACTGGATCACCAACCACGACGAGGGTGACGTGGACGACCCGGTCACGGTGTCCCAGGCACTCAACAACCAGCTCTCGGCCGCGGGCATCCCGGCCCGGCCGCTGTCGGCCAACGAATACCAGCCCGCCGACCGGCAGACAGCCGGCGTCACGGCCTGGTACCTGGCCCGGTTCGCCCAGTCCGGATACGCCAACGCGATGCGGGGCAACTGGGTGTGCTGCATGATCCCCAACCTCACCGGCATCCTGACCCAGACCAACGGAAACTGGACCACCAACGGCAACTGGTGGGCGATGCGCGCCTACGCCGACATGACCGGCACCCTGGTCAACACCTCCGGCCAGGTCGGCAGTACCGCGATCTCCGCCTCGATCGACAGCACCAACCAACGGGCCGTCGCCATCATCGGCGACAGCAACGGCTACACGGGCAACGCGACGATCACCTTCAACGGCGCTTCGTCGGTCCCCTGGCTGGCCGGCAACGGCAGCGTCAAGGTGGTCGTCGACCGCATCCCGGACCAGGCGCAGTTGGGCTCACCGCAGGTCGTCTACAACCAGACGGTGAACGTCTCCGGCGGCGCCGTCACCGTACCCGTGACGTTCCAGGCCTCGCACGACGCCTTCGCCATCTACCTGACCCCCACCACGACCACGTCGCCGTCCCCGTCGGCCTCGCCGTCGTCATCCCCCTCGTCGTCGCCGTCGGCCTCGCCGTCGTCGTCCCCGTCGTCCTCGCCCTCGTCCTCGCCGTCGTCGTCACCCGGTCCGGGTGGCTGCACCGCGACCATCACCAACAACGCCTGGACCGGTGGCTTCGTCAGCACCGTACGGGTCACCGCCGGCTCCTCGGCGCTCACCGGCTGGTCGGTCTCGGTTCCGATCCCGGGCGGTTCCGCGGTCACGAACTCGTGGAGCGCGCAGTCGAGCGGCACCACCGGGACCGTTCGATTCACCAACGTCTCGTACAACGGCCAGGTTTCCGCCGGCGGTAGCACCGAGTTCGGTTTCCAGGGCACCGGCTCCCCGCCGACCAGCGCGACCTGCACCGCGAACTGAATTCACCGGATGACCGGAGGGTGGCAGGACGCGCTGTCGCCCTCCGGCGCTGGACCGGCTCCAACCCCGATCCGACCAGCTTCACCCTCAACGGCACCACCTGCACCGGCGGCATCGCCACCGGCAGCCGACCGGGGAACGGGGGGAACGTCGGGGCAATCTGCTAGCGAGCTCATTCTTCTGCGCCGGTGGGCAGGTGGTAGACCACCAGCGTCTGCTCGGGCCGCTCGGCGACGTGGAACGCGGCGTGCGACACGGTGATCACGCCCAGTCGGGGATGCCGGAAGCGCTTGCGGCCCGCGTGGCTGAACTGGATGTCGTACCGCGGCCACCATTCGCGCACCTCGGGGCTCGCCGCGGTCAGCTCGGCCACGAGCCGGGCCACGCGCGGGTGACCGGGATGCCGTCCCGCGATCGCCCGCAGCCGGGCCAGGATGCTGTGCGCCTCGCGCTCCCAGTCGACCAGCACCTGGCGGGCGGCGGGCTCGGTGAACATCCAGCGCACGACGTTGGCGCCCGCCCCGATGCCACGGAACAGCTCCGTGGCGGCGTCGTTGGCCGCGAGGATGTCGTAGCAGATGCCGGTGACGTACGCGGGGTTGTCGCCCAGCAACGCCGGGACACCCGCGACCTCGGGCGCGACCTCCTCGGGGGCGTCCTGCTCGGGTGTCGCTGCACCACCGGCGAGGCGGCGCAGGTGCTCCTGCTCGGCACCGGTCAGCCGCAGCGCCCGGGCCAGCGCGTCGAGCACCTGGCCGGAGGGGCGTACGTCGCGGCCCTGTTCGAGATAGGTGAGCCAGGTGGCGCTGATGCCGGCCAGCAGGGCCAGTTCCTCGCGGCGCAGCCCGGGAGTACGGCGGCGCCCGGTGACCGGCAGGCCCGCGTCGGCCGGGTTCACCCGCTCCCGGCGGCTACGCAGGAACGCGCCCAGCTCGACGCTCATCCTGGAACCTCCAATACCAGAATAATACGATTCTGGATACCAGCTTACTGTGCTGCCAGGCTTGCCCCATGCGAGCTTGGACTGTTGCTTCACAGGACGACGACCTACGCCTTTCCGAGGTACCGGCGCCCACCCTCCAGGGCGGCGGCGTACTCGTGGAGGTGCTCGCCGCGCACCTGCCGGCGTACACGAGAATGGTGGTGAGAGGTAACCGCGGCGGCCTGCCGGTCCCGCTGATCCTGGGCCCCTCCTGCGTCGGGCGCGTGACCGACGTCGCGCCCGACGTGTTCCACGTCGCCCCGGGGGACATCGTGCTGGACACGGCGCTGCTGGACGCGGGCGGCGGCGACGAGATCCTGGTGGGTTGGATCGGTCTGGGTGGCTCCGGCACCGGCAGCGAGCGCACGGACCGGATGCGTACGGTGTGGCACGACGGCGTCTTCGCGGAACGCGCGCTGTGTGCCAAGGAGACGATGGTCAGGCTGCCCGGCGCGGAGAACTTCCCGGACCCGGCCCGCCTGGCATTCCTGCCGTGGCTCTGCATCGCCGCCTCGGGCCTGCACGCGGCGGGCCCGCTGGCCGGCCGCGACGTCGCGGTGATCGGTGCGACGGGTCAGTTGGGCGGCGCGGCGGTGCTGGTGGCACTGGCGGAGGGCGCGGCGACGGTCACGGCGGTGGGCCGCAACAAGGAGTCGCTCGACCGGTTGGCCGAGCTCGGCCCCCGGGTGCGCACCCACCGGCTGACCGGCGACCGCGCGACGGATGCGGCGGGAATCGGCCCGGTGGACGTGGCCCTCGACGCCCTCGGCGCCACGCCGACGGCGGACCCGACCATGGCCGCCTACGACAGCCTGCGGGGGCGCGGCACCCTCGTGCTCATCGGCGGCGTACGCCAGGACCTCGCCATTCCGTACGGTGACCTGATGCGCCGCCGGCTCACCCTGCGCGGCTCCTGGATGAGTGACGACGAGACGGTGACCACGGTGTGGAACCTGGTCCGCTCCGGCTTGCTGGACCTGTCCGCGATCGAGCTGCTGACGGTCGGCCTGGACGACCCGGCGACCGCACTCGACCTGGCGGAGCGTACGACGGGCCTCGGCTTCGTGGCCCTCGTCCCCTGATCCGCTCCTGCCCTGAGCGTCGGGCCAGCGGGGAGACAAAGCCGCTGGTGCACGACCAGGCTAGGAAACGATCAGGAGATGCAGTTGGCGGGGGCCGTGGACGCCCTCGACGCGGTTGAGTTCGATGTCGCTGGTGGCGGAGGGTCCGCTGATCCAGGTCTGCGGGCGGGTGGGGTTCAGCCGGCGCAGGGCTTCGGCGACGGTGCCGACGATCTGCCCGGTGCGGATCACGCAGATGTGACGGTCGGGGAGCAGGCTGAGCACGCGGCGTCCCTGTCCCGGGCCGGCGTCCAGGATGACGGTCCCGGTGAGCGCGATGGCCACGGCCGCGCTGGTGAGGACGCCGCCGATGCTGTTCAGCTCGTCGGTTCCGAGCGGAGGGTCGTCGCCGACCGTCTCGACGCCGGTGATCCAGGCCGCGGGGAGGTCGGCGGGAACGGCCAGCCGAAGGTCGCCGGCCGCGTGCGCGATGGCCCCGGGGAGGGCGGCTTCGTCGGTGCGGGTGACGGTGGCACGGTACTCGGCGGCGCGTTCGGCGAAGAGGGCGACAAGGTCGACCGAGTTCGGCAGCTCCCGGGCGTAGCCCTGCGGGTTCGGAGGTTTCGGGGGATTGTCGGAGAGGGCCCGGGTGATGCGGGCGAGGATCTCCGCTCTCGCGTTCATCGGGGCGTGCCTCCCCGGTGGGTGTGGCGCCACCAGCGGCGGAAGGACTGGCGGGCCGGTGGGGGCAGGTCGCGGGCGCCGAACCAGGCGCCCACCCAGCCGGGGCCGCGCAGGCGCAGCCGGTGGGCGCGGCCGAGGAGTGCGGCGCCGACGCGCTGGGCGGCGTCGAGGCGACCCGGCTTGGCAAAGAGGGCCGCGGCCACCGCCATGAGGGCACGCTCGGCCCGGTGGCCGTGCGGGGCGCGGCGGGCATCGTCGCCGTGCGCTCCACCGCCGTGCGCGCTGTCGCCGTCGCTCTGCTGATGGGCGCCGGTGTCGCCGTCGCGCTGGTCGGAGTGGTGCCGGTCGGGGTCGTCGCCGCGCTGGTGGTCGACGACCTTGGCGCGAAGGTGGACGAGGACCTCGGGAATGTCGATGCGGACCGGACAGGCCTCGAAGCAGGCGCCGCAGAGGCTGGAGGCGAAGGGGAGCGAGGCGGTCTGCTCGTCGACCGGGTGCCGGTTGACGCCGCGCAGTTGGGGGGTGAGGATCGCGCCGATCGGACCGGGATAGGCCGAACCGTAGGCGCGGCCGCCCGTGCGCTCGTAGACGGGGCAGACGTTGAGGCAGGCGGAGCAGCGGATGCAGCGCAGGGCCTGCCGGCCCACCGGGTCGACCAGGGTGTCCGTGCGGCCGTTGTCCAGCAGGATGAGGTGGAACACCCGGGGTCCGTCGCCGGGTGTGACGCCGGTCCAGATCGAGGTGTACGGGTTCATCCGCTCGGCGGTGGAGGAGCGGGGGAGCAGTTGCAGGAAGACCTCGAGGTCGTTCCAGGTGGGCAGGACCTTCTCGATGCCCAGGACGGTGACGAGGATGTCGGGGAGGGTGAGGCACATCCGGCCGTTGCCCTCGGACTCCAGCACGACGACGGCACCGGTCTCGGCGATGGCGAAGTTGCCGCCGGAGACGGCCATGCGGGCCCGCAGGAACTTCTCGCGCAGGTGCAGCCGGGCGGCCTCGGCCAGTTCGGCGGGGTCGTCACCGATGCCCTCGGGGGCCGGACGGCCCACCGTACCCATCTCGCGGACGAAGATGTCCCGGATCTCGGCGCGGTTGCGGTGGATCGCCGGGACGAGGATGTGCGACGGGAGATCGTGTCCCAACTGGACGATCAACTCGGCCAGGTCCGTCTCCCAGACGTCGATGCCCTCGGCCTCGAGGTGGGCATTGAGCTCGATCTCCTGGGTGGCCATCGACTTGACCTTGACGATCTCGGGTACGCGGTGTTCGCGGGCGATGGCCGTGACGATGGCGTTGGCCTCCGCCGCGTCCCGGGCCCAGTGGACCACGCCACCGGCGGCGGTGACGGCCTCCTCCAGCCTGGTCAACAGCTCGGGGAGGCGGGCGAGGGCGTCGTCCTTGATCGCGGCACCGGCGAGGCGCAACTGCTCCCAGTCGTCCAGTTCGGCGATGGCGCGCAGGCGGCGGTCGCGGATCGTGGTGGTGGCGCGGCTCAGGTTGGCCCGCAGCCGGGTGTCGGCGAGCGCGCCGCGGGCCGCCACGGGGAACGGTGGCATACCGAGGAAGGTGGGAGTGCTCATCGTCGCGCCGCCAGGATCTCGGCGAGGTGGACGAGGCGCGTCGGGTGGTGCTGGCGGGACATCAGGCCGCCCAGGTGCATCAGGCACGACCTGTCGGTGCTGGTGAGCACCTCGGCGCCGCTGGCGGTGACGTCGGTGACCTTGTCCAGGCCCATGGCGACCGAGGTCTCCGGGTTCTTCACACTGAAGGTCCCGCCGAAGCCGCAGCACTCCTTCGACCGTGGCAGCTCGGTCAGGGTCAGGCCGTCGACCGCTTCGAGCAGGCGGCGGGGCCGGTCCCCGAGGTGGAGCAGACGCAGGGAGTGGCAGGTCTCGTGCAGGGCCACCCGGTACGGGAAGTAGGCGCCGACATCGGTGACGCCGAGCCGGTCCACGAGGAATTCCGACAGTTCGTAGACGGCCGGTGTGGTGCTGCCCGGCTCGACGACCCGGTGGTAGTGGCGGACCATCGCCGCGCAGGAGGCCGACGGCGTGACGACCGCCTCGTAGCCGGCGAAGGTGTCGGCGAAGGCGCGGACCATCGGGACGCACTCGCGGCGGTAGCCGGAGTTGAAGTGCATCTGGCCACAGCAGGTCTGGCGCTGCGGAAAGTCCACCTCGACGCCCAGCCGCTCCAGGACGGTCACCGTCGCCGTGCCGGCGTCGGGGAAGAGGGTGTCGTTGAGGCAGGTGATGAAGAGCGCCACCCGCATGGTCACCTCACCTCGATCCGTCGCGGCGTGGCCGTGCCGTCGTGCGGTGCGGCCGTGCTGCCGCGCACGACCAGGGTGGTCGCCAGCTCGACATGGGTCTGGCTGATGGTCTCCCCGGTGGTCAGGGCCAGCACCAGCCGCGCGGCGGTGGCGCCCATCTCGACGATCGGCTGCCGGACCGTGGTCAGCGGCGGTCCGCACCAGCCGCCGTACGAGATGTCGTCGAAGCCGACCACACTCAGCTCGTCCGGAATGCGTACCCCGGCCTGTCGGGCCGCCTCGTACACGCCGAAGGCCTGCAGGTCGTTGCCACAGAGCACGGCCGTGGGTGGCTCGTCGAGGCGGAGCAGCTCTGCGGCGTGCGTGCGGCCGTCCTCGAACGAGAACCACATTCCGTGGCGCAGCAGGTTCCTGTCCAGCGGCGCGCCGCCCGCCGCGAGCGCGGCCCGGATGCCGTCCAGGCGTTCCCGCGCGCACAGCCGGTCGAGTGGCCCGCTGATCACGGCGATCCGCCGATGACCCAGGTCGAGCAGGTGACGGGCGGCGGCGAAGGCGCCCCGGCGGTTGGCCGCGGCCACCGATGGCACCGGCTGCAGCGGCTCCACGGTGGGATCCACCACCACGAGCGGGATGGCGCAGGCGGCCAGCAGCCCGTGGTGTTCCGGCGCGACGCCCATCTGTACGACGATCATGCCCGCCGGCCGCCGCGACAGCAGATCCCGTTCCCAGTTACGGCCGGTGGCGGCCTCCCGCAACACGTCGGTGAAGCCGACGGCGAGGTCGTGTTCGACCACTACCTGCTTCACCCCCCGCAGCAGCTCGATCGCCACCTGGCCCAGCGCGCCGTAGAAGACGACCTCGACGCAGGCGGCCCGGGTGACCTTCTCGGGCCGCCGGTAGCTCTGCCCACGCAGCAGTTCCTCCACCCGACGGCGGGTGTTCGGGGCCACCCCCGGACGCCCGTTGAGCACCTTCGACACCGTCGGCGGCGAGACGCCGGCCAGTTGCGCGATCGCGGCCACCGTGAGCGCGCCACGCCGCCCCGGTCTTCCGCCTTCGCGGGTCTGGGCGGTGGCCGTACCGGCCGCCGGCGCCGGGTCGTCCGGCGGGCGGGTCTCGGGCGACTGCTGCGGCCGTCGCCGCAGACCGCGGCGCTCGGCGACCTCCCGCAACAGACGGGTGCGCACCTTGTCCGCCTCGGCTGCGGCGTCGGCTCCGGCCGGCACGGTCTGCGCGAGGTACTGCCGCTTCTTCGAAGCGGGATCGACGCCTGCGTAGACCCGCACCCGCAGGGAACCGCTGGGCAGCTTCTCGATCTCACCCCGCGCCCGCGGCTGGCCGCTTCCGGTTAGCATGGTCAGACCGTAGCGCATAGCTCCACAGATAGCTCCACACAGCACCGCTCGTCCTCGTCGGTCCGCCGCCGCGGTTCCGGAGGGGGCGACGGAGGCGTCTGACGCGGTTGAAGGCCCCGGTCGGGTTGCGGTTTCCGGCCCGGCATGGAGCTATTCCTGTGTCGATACGTGGAGCATAAAGTCTCTTTTGTAGCTCCGCAGGGATGGATAGTTGCCTGCTCATCGCGCTGCTACTGCTGAAAGTGCTTACTAGCGAAACGGTCATTGCGGTAGCAGACCGGTTCTGCCATAGTGGGCAATCAATGGATGAACACCGATCCAATGATGAGCGTTGGCACCGGAATCAGGGCTACTCCCGGGGCGACGCAGGAGACCGGTGCCGGCCGGGCCGACCAGACCGAGAAGGCGCGGATCAGCACCAACAGCCAGAAGGACGAAACATGACGCAAGATCAGAATGAGCCGGTGCTCAGCCAGCGCAGACTGCTGAACCGGAGGACCGTCCTGACGACGATGGGAGCCGTACCGGTCCTCACGGTCGCGGCGTCGGTGCTGAACGCCACGGAGGCCGCCGCCGCGACGGCGAGCATCAATCTGTCGGCGCAGCGGCAGACGATCAAAGGCTTCGGTGGCATGGCCCACGCGTCCTGGATCGGCGACCTGACGGCCGCCCAGCGCGACACGGCGTTCGGCACCGGTGACGGCAAGCTGGGGTTCTCCATCCTGCGGATCCCCATCAACGAGAACCAGTCGGACTGGAGCCGCGATCTGGCGACCGCGCAACGCGCGACCGCGCTCGGGGCGACCGTCTTCGCGTCGCCGTGGAACCCGCCCGCCAGCATGGCCGAGACGGTCAACGGCCGTAAGCGCGTCAAGTACAGTTCGTACGGCGCCTACGCTCAGCACCTGAACGACTTCAACACGTACATGCGCAACAACGGGGTGACCCTGTACAGCGTGTCGGTGCAGAACGAGCCCGACTACGCGACTGAGTGGACGTCGTGGACGGCCACCGAAATCGTCAACTTCCTGAAGCAGAACGCCGGCTCGATCAACACCAGGGTGATGGCGCCCGAGTCGTTCCAGTACATCAAGTCGATGTCGGACCCGATTCTCAACGACGCCGCG
This sequence comes from Plantactinospora sp. A48, assembly GCF_055793945.1. Lineage (NCBI taxonomy): Bacteria > Bacillati > Actinomycetota > Actinomycetes > Micromonosporales > Micromonosporaceae > Plantactinospora > Plantactinospora sp. A48. Next base: position 12,781 of record NZ_JBTIXF010000045.1, read on the forward strand.
GCCCTCGCGAACGTGGACATCATCGGGGCGCACCTCTACGGGACGTCGTACTCGAACTTTCCCTACCCCCTCTTCCAGCAGAAGGGCGCGGGCAAGGAACTCTGGATGACCGAGGTCTACTACCCGAACAGCAACGCCAACTCGGGGGACTCCTGGCCAGAGGCGCTCGACGTCGGCGAGCACATGCACCACGCCATGGTCGACGCCCAGTTCCAGGCGTACGTCTGGTGGTACATCCGGCGCAGCTACGGCCCCATGCGGGAAGACGGCCAGATCAGCAAGCGCGGTGCCATCATGGCGCAGTTCGCCAGGTTCGTCCGTCCTGGATACGTGCGGATCGACGCGACAGCGAACCCGTCGTCGAACGTCTTCGTCTCGGCGTACCGGGGCGGCGACACCGTCGTCATCGTCGCCGTCAACAAGAACACCTCGTCGGTGAGCCAGCAGTTCACCCTCAACACGACCGCGTCCGGCAGTGTTTCCAGCTGGGTGACCGACGGCAGCCGGAACGTCGCGGCCCAGGGCGCGCTCAGCATGTCGAACGGCTCCATCAGCGTCACGCTGCCCGCCCGGAGCATGACGACCTTCGTGACCAGCGTGAGCGGCACCTCGTCGCCCAGCCCGTCGGCGAGTGTCACGGCCAGCGCGTCGCCGAGCCCGTCTGCCAGCACCTCACCCAGCGCCTCGCCCAGCGCCTCGACCAGCCCGTCGACCAGCCCCACGGCTGGTGGCACGGGCCCCCGGGTCGTCTACACGATGAACAGCTGGAGCTCCGGCTTCACGGCCAGCATCAGCATCACCAACACCGGCACCTCGACGATCGACGGTTGGACGTTGGCCTTCACCCTGCCCTCGGGCCAGTCCATCACCTCGGGCTGGAACGCCACCTTCTCGCCCTCCAGCGGTCAGGTGAGCGCCCGCAACGTCAGCTACAACGGCACGATCGCCCCCGGAGCCACCGTCGACATCGGCTTCCAGGCCACCCACACCGGTAACACCGCCGAACCGACCGCCTTCACCCTCAACGGCATCCCCTGCACGGTGGCCTGACCGGCAACCAGGGACACCCCTGGAAGCCCGGCGGCGGCCAAGGATCAGACCCGCGGCCTCTCCTGCGACGGAGGGGCCGCGGTCTGCCTTCTGCGACCCGTCGGACCGTCCGGGTGCTGTCAGCCCGGTTGTCCGACCGGCGTCGGCGGCTCCGCACTGATGCTGGACGCGCGTGCGTCGGCCAGCACCTCAGCCGGGACGTGTTGTTCGAGGAACCGCCGGGCCAACCGGGTCGAGGGGTGAACCGCGACGGTGGCCACCAGGATGATGCCGGCGATCAGCAGCCAGCCGACGGCGCCCCAGTTCATGGCGAGGAACGTGTACAGCGCCGGTGCCCAGACCCGGCCCAGCGTGCCACTCAGCTCGGCTGCTCCCTGGTACGCGCCCCGCTGGCGGGGGTCCATGAGTTCGGCCTCGAACGACCAGCCGGCCGCCGAGAGGTAGAGCTCCGCCCCGGTCACGGTCACATGGCCCAGCCACACCAGTGCGATGGTGAGCCAACCGACGGTGTCGTGCGTGGCCAGGGTGATCAGGCAGGAGAGCACGAAGAAGGCCGACGACACCCGGACGGCCCGCAGCGCCGTCGGCACGTCCCGGACGCCGCGCGACGTCACCATCGGCAGGAAGATGCACATCACCGTGTTGGTGCCGAACAGGAAGGCCAGCAGTACCCGGGGGGCGTCGGTCTTCTCCACCAGCCACAGCGGGATCACCACGTTGAGCAGCACCTGGTTGGTCCAGAAGACCCCGCTGAAGAAGGTGGTGAGCAGCCAGCCGGGGTTGCGGAGCGGACCGGGCCCGGGGATCTTGACCTTCCGGTCCTCCTGGGTGCGCTCATCGTGGGAGGCCCGGGGCAGCCGGGTGATGGCGGCGGCGTTGACCAGGAAGACCACGGCGGTGAACCAGGGCAGCACGTGGAGCAGGTTGTTGGAGTGGAAGGCCAGCGCGACGCCACCGACCAGGGAGCCGAGGGTGAAGCCGACGTTCAGCGCGGAGTACATGTAGGCGCGCGATCTCACCCGCTCGTTCGCGGGCAGGACGTCGATCGTGTACGCGCCGTGCGCGGCGCCGCCGAGGGCGCCGATCACCTCCATGCCGATGGCCATCGCGAGATAGCCCCGGAAGTCGGTGATCAGCGGCCACATCGCGAACATCGCCGCCTGTCCGGTCGCGCTGAGCGCCCACATCTTCTTCGGCCCGAACCGGTCGACCAGCTTGCCCATCGGCAGTGCCGCCAGGAACGCGGCGACGCCGGCGCAGGTCAGGCCGAGACCGACCTGGGCGGCGGACAGCCCGACGATCTGAGTGAAGAACACCGCCGACCCGGTCAGGAAGGTGCCCTCGCCGAGGGCGAACAGGAGCGACTGGGCGCTGAGCCGCCCGGCCAGAGCCGATGGGGGGCGCGCTCGGCGGAGGACGGCGGTGATCATCAGGTGATTGTTCGGATGCCGGTTGCACTTGTCGCCTCATTTTCGGCCACCGCCCACCGCGCGGGCGTCGACGCAGTGGTACGCCGCGGGTAGCCCGACCGTCCCCGTTCGAGGGCGGCCGGGAACCGTTCGAGGGCGGCCGGGAGAACCCGTTCGCGGGTGACCGACCGGGAATCCGTTCAAGATTTCCGCGCGGATCCGTCAAGGCCGGTCCCGGACAGTGATCGCCGTCAGGTTCCGCCGCGGGCGGACGCCGATCCAGCAGGGGGACCAGTGATGGACGCGTGGGTCACGACGACGGGTCGCTCACCCGACCAGCGACCGGACCGGCGGGCATCGAACCGGCGGGCATCGGGCCAGCGATCGGACCAGCGGACATCGGATCGGCCTACATCGGGCCAGCGATCGGATCGGCGGACATCGGGGCGGCGGAGGAGGCTCGCGGGACGGGTCCGGTCATGAGCGCCGGGCGGGGCAACGCGGCGGCCGTCCTGCCGCTGGCCGCCGAGCCGCTGACCGCCGACGGGGCCCGGGAGGCGGCGCTGGACATCGCGCGCCGGCTCATCCGGTCGTCCGTACGCCGGGGCGAGGACGTCGGCTGGGTCGGCCTGCGGTACGTCGACGAGATGCACTGGCGGGCCGGCACCGCGGGACTGGACCTGTACAACGGCGTACCCGGCATCGGACTGTTTCTCTCGACGGTCGCCCGGCAGACCGGCGACCCGGAGGTGGGGGAGTTCGCCCGGACCGTCGCGGACCTGGCCGGAGAGCGTGCCCTCCGTGCTGCTGGACCCGCCGCCCGGCCAGTCGACGGTCCGCTGAGCGGCGCGCCAGGCCACCCCGACCGGTCCGGCCGGGGCGGCTCAGGCGTGGTAGCGGGTAGACCGCTCAGGCGTAGTAGCGGTAGACCGCCTCGGCCACCGCCGCGGGCTTGTCGGCGCCCTCCCGCTCCACGGTCAGCTCGACGGTCGCCTGCGCCCCGCCCGTCACCTCGTCGACGGTCAGCACCCGGGCCCGGAGCCGGATCCGGGAACCCACCGGCACCGGTGCGGGGAACCGGAGCCGGTTCAGCCCGTAGTTCACCGCCATCGAGATCCCGTCGATCCGCAGCACCTCCGTCCAGAGCGGGATGACCAGGGCCAGGGTCAGGTAGCCGTGCGCGATGGTGCCGCCGTACGGCCCGGTCCGGGCCCGCTCGACGTCCACGTGGATCCACTGGCGGTCGCCGGTGGCCTCGGCGAAGGTGTCCACCCGGTCCTGGGTCACCTCCAGCCAGCCGCTCGGTTCCAGCTCGGCGCCGGCCAGCTTTCCGAGCTCGCCCAGTCCATTCACGATGGTCGGCACGGGTCTCCCCTCAGGTGTAGCGGGCGCGCAACTCGCCCTTGATCAGTTTTCCGGAGGCGGTTCGCGGCAGGGATTCCGCGAACACCACCGACTTCGGCAACTTGAACCGCCCGAGCCGACCCTCGAGGAAGCCGAGCAGCTCGGCCGGCCCGGCCTCGGTGCCGGGGCGCCGGACGACGACCGCGCGGCCGACCTCACCCCAGTGCTCGTCGGGTACCCCGATCACGGCGCACTCGGCCACCGCGGGATGCTGGTAGAGCGCGTCCTCCACCTCGGCGGGATAGATGTTCTCGCCACCGGAGATGATCACGTCCTTGGTGCGGTCCCGGACCGTGACGTACCCGTCGGAGTCGGTGACGCCGATGTCGCCGGTGCGCAGCCACCCGTCCGGGGACAGCGCCTCGGCGGTCTCGTCCGGCCTTTCCCAGTAGCCGACCATCACGTTCGGGCCACGGACCAGGATCTCGCCGGGCTCGCCGACCCCGGCGGGCGCGCCGTCCGGGCGGACCAGCCGCACGTCGCCGAAGAACACCGGGGTGCCGGCCGAACCGACCTTGCGGACCGCGTCGTCCCGGCGCAGGAACAGCACCCCCGGGGACGCCTCGGTCAGCCCGTACCCCTGGAGGAACGTCACCGCACGCTCCTGGTAGGCCGCGATGACGGCGACCGGCACCGGGGCACCGCCGCAGATCGCCAGGCGCACCGAGGTCAGGTCCGCGTCCGGCCAGCCGGCCGCGCGGGCCATCGCCAGGAACATCGTCGGTACGCCGAACAGGTACGTCACCCGGAGCAGGGCGATCAGCTCCAGCGCCCGGTCCGGGTCGAAGGCCGGCACCAGCACCACCCGACCGCCCTTGAGCAGGGTGGGCAGCACCGTCTGGTTCAGCGCCGCGACATGGAACATCGGCGCGACGACCAGCGTCACCTCGTCGGCGACCAGGTCCAGGTCGAGGAGCAGGTTGAGGCAGTTCCAGGTGACGTTGCCGTGGGTCAGCATCGCGCCCTTCGGCCGCCCGGTGGTGCCGGAGGTGTAGAGGATCATGCAGATGTCGTCCGCCCCGACCGGCGGGTCCGGAAGCGGGTCGGGTGGATCGGACCCGGCCGGGTCTGCCGCGCCGGGCTCCGTCGGGGTTGGGGTCGACTCCGCACCATCCGGATCCGCCGGACCGGCCGGGTCGGCCAGCAGCCGCTCGTACTCCGGGCCGAGCGTGACGGTCCGGACGCCGGTGAGCTCGCGCAGCCGGGCCGCCACGGCGGCGTGCTCCGGCGCGACCACCAGCAGCCGGGTGCCGCTGTCGCGCAGCATGAAGTCCAGCTCCGGCACGGCGAGCCGCCAGTTGAGCGGCACGAACACCGCGCCGAGCAGTCCGACCCCGAACAGCGTCTCCAGGAAGGCCGGATGGTTGGGGCCGAGGTAGCCGACCCGGTCACCGCGCCGGACCCCGAGCCCGGCCAGCCCGCGCGCCACCGCGCCGGCCCGCCGGTGCAGGTCGGCGTACGTCCACTCGCGGTCCCCGTACACCACGGCCACCCGGTCCGGTGACATCCGGGCCCGCCGCTCGGTCCAGGAACCGATGCCCCGGTCAGTCATCGGCGTACCGTCCCAGGCGCAGCAGCCGGGTCGCGTTCTCCTTGAGGATCAACGGGCGCACCTCCGGTTTGATCTCCAGGGCCTCGAAGTCGGCGAGCCACCGGTCCGGGGTCAGCAGCGGGAAGTCGGAGCCGAACAGCACCTTGTCACGCAGCAGGGTGTTGGCGTACCGGACGAGCTGCGGCGGGAAGTACTTCGGGGACCAGCCGGACAGGTCGATGTGGACCAACGGCTTGTGGGTGGCCACCGCGAGTGCCTCGTCCTGCCACGGGAACGACGGGTGCGCGATCACGATCCGCAGGTCGGGGAAGTCGACGGCGACATCGTCCAGCGCCATCGGGTTGGCGTACTTCAGGGCGATCCCGCCACCGCCGCGCAGGCCCGCGCCGATACCGGTCTGACCGCTGTGGAACAGCGCCACCACGCCCAGCTCCTGCAACACCTCGTACAGCGGGTACGCCATCCGGTCGTTGGGGTGGAACGCCTGGAGGCTGGGGTGGAACTTGAACCCGCGGACGCCGTACCGCCGTACCAGCTCGCGGGCCCGGCGGACGGCCGTCCGACCGCGCCACGGGTCCACGCTGCCGAACGGGATCAGCGTGTCCGGGTGCGCCGCCACCTCCTCGGCCACCTCATCGGCGGGGATCGGCGGATGTCCGAGGGCGGTCTCGGCGTCCACGGTGAACACCACGGCCGCCATCCGACGGTCCCGGTAGTACGCGGCGATCTCCGCAACGGTCGGCTGCCGGTCACCGGAGACCCCGAAGTGCCGGGCCGAGCCGGTCATCAGGTGCGCGGGGAGCGCGGGGTGGCCGCTCGCGGAGACCTCGGTGTGGACGTGTACGTCGATCGCGACCAACTCGTCGACGTTCACGGGCGCGGAGCCCCCGGTGTTTCCGGCGTGGCGGGCGGTTCCGGCGAGGGCTCGGGCGTGACCGCCGGTTCCGGCTCGGGCGTGGCCGCCGGTTCCGCCGGCGGCTCCGGCGCCGGGATGCCGACCGGCTGGGTCCAGCGGGCCAGCGCCGGCCAGGCGTCGTCGGCGATGGCGTCGGCGTCCCATCCGCCGTCCCGGTACGCGGTCGCGACCTCCCTCGGGTGCGACCACATCGACAACCGGTCCCCGCCGATCCCGAGGACCTGCCCGGTGATCCCGGCGGAGCGGGTGGAGGCGAGGAAGACCACCAGCCCGGCGGCGTCCTCGGGGCTGCCGAAGCCCTCGGCGGCGCGCAGCCACCGGGGCAGCGGGGTGCCGTGGTCGCGCCAGGCCGTGACGTACCCCTGGAAGGCCGGAATGGTGGCGGTCATCGCGGTGGCCGCGACCGGGACCACGGCGTTGACCGTGATGCCGGCGCGGGCGCACTCCATCGACCAGGTGCGGACCGCGCCGACGATCGCCGCCTTGGCCGCTGAGTAGTTGGTCTGCCCGATGTTGCCGAGCTGGCCGGCCGGCGAACCGACCGCGATGATCCGGCCGCCCTCGCCCTGCTCGCGCATCCGGCTGACGGCGGCCCGGACGCAGGTGAAGGTGCCCCGCAGGTGGACCTCGACCACCTCGTCGAACTCCTCGTCGGACATCTTCCACAGCATCCGGTCGCGCAGCAGGCCGGCGTTGCTGACCAGGATGTCGAGCCGGCCGTACGTCTCGACGGCCCGGTCGGTCAGCCGCCGGGCCACCTCGGTGGGGCCGACCGCGCCCGGCTCGGCCACCGCACTGGCCCCGGCGGCGGTGAGCTTTCCGGCGACCTCGGCGGCGGCGGCCGGGTCGGCGTCGTTGACCACGACGCGCGCGCCGGCCGCGGCCAGGGCCTCGGCGTAGGCCCGGCCGAGACCTCGGCCGGCTCCGGTGACGATGGCGACTCGGCCCTTCAGATCCACGGGCAGTCCTTCCGTCGATGGGTCAGCTGGTCAGCCGGCCGGCTGGTAGTCGCGGGCCGGGGCGGCCTCGGTCGGGCCGCCGACCACGCTCAGCCCGCCGGGTACGTTCGGGTCGGCGTGGCTGATGTAGATGGTCCGGGTCGGTGGCTGTCCGGCCCGGGTGTAGTCGAGCGGGCCGGCCACCAGGCCGCCGGTGTCCACGGTGGAGAGCTGGTGCAGCGCGGTCACCACACCGCGCCGGGTCAGGTCCTTGTTGTCGCAGGCCCGCTGGAGCACGTCCCGGGTGACCCGGGCCTGGGCGTAGCCGAACACCGAGCCGACCTGGGTGGGCTGACCGTCCGGATACTCCTTGGCGTACGCCTCCTGAAGCTGCCTGGCCGCCGGCGTGTCCAGGGCGGGTGGGGCCATGCTGGACACCACGTAGAGGTTGGCGGTCAGCGCCGGGCCGGCCGGGGTCTTCAGCAGCTGCGGGGTGAACCCGGGGCCGTTGGCCACGATCGGCACGTTCAGTCCGACGGACCGGGCCACCCCGGCCACCGAGGCGGTCTGGTTGGGTCCGGCCGAGACCAGGATCGCCGTGACCCCGGCGCCGCGGAACGCGGTCACCTGCGCCGACAGGTCGGTGTCCGACGACTTGATCTTCTGGCCGACGATGGTGAGGTTGTTGCCGGCGGCGAAGTGCTGGCTGCCCTGTAACGCGTTCTCCCCGAAGTCGCCCTCGAAGTAGACGTGACCGATCTTGTCACCGGGCTTGATCCGGTGCTCCCGCAGCAGCATGTCCAGCCCGGAGATGGTCTCGATGTCGTAGGTGGTGCCGAGCAGCTGGATCCGCTCGTCGGCCAGCACGGACGCACTCCAGCCGGCGAAGCCGACGAACATGTCGTCCTGGTCCACGGTCGGCTTCAGCGCCGTCATCACCGAGGATCCGAGCACGGTCTGCATCGCCAGTACGCCACCGGACAGCTCGCGGTAGGCCGACACCGCCTTCTGCGGGTCGTAGCCGTGGTCCTTCACGGTGACCTCGACGGTGCGGCCGCAGACCCCGCCCGCCGCGTTCTGCTGCTTCCAGAACAGCTCCGTACCCTGCACGACGGTCTTGCTCAGCGGGGCGAACACGGCGGTCAGGTCCACCAGGCTGCCGAGCTTGATGGTGTGATCGGTGACCCCGACGCCGGTCCGCACACCGCCGGCGTCCTGCCCGGTGGAGGTGGCCTTGCTACAGCCGGTCAGGGTGAGGCACAGCGCTGTCGTCAGGGCCAGGATTCTTCGGTTCATGGGCCTGCTCCTCGGTCCGGGGGGTGCGGCGGGTGAGCGCCGGGGAGAACCGGCGGGTGGGCGCCGGTGAGGTGCGGTGGGTGGGTGCCGCGGCGACCTGCGGGGCGGACGCCGGGGGAGTGCGGCGGGTGAGGATCGCGGTGGTGGTGCGGCGGGCGAGCTGGGCCAGGCCGCCGGGTGCGAACAGCAGCACGGCGACCACGGCGGCGCCGTAGAGCAGCCGGGCGGCCTCGGCGGCGCCGACGCCGGACTCACCCGGGCGGGCCAGGAACGGCAGCGCGCCGCCGTACCGACCGAGGACCAGCGGCAGCGCGGTGACCAGCACGGCGCCGGCCACGCTCCCCGGGATGGACCCCAGTCCACCGATGATGACCATGGCGAGGAAGTCGATGGACAGCGCGAAACCGAAGCTGTCCGGCACGATCCGGCCGTACGCCAGGGCGAGCAGTACGCCGGCCAGGCCGGCGTACCCGCCCGCGACGACGAACGCCGCCGCCTTGTACCGGCGGACGTCCACCCCCATGCTGGCGGCGGCCACCTCGCTGTCGCGCAGCCCCGCCAGCGCCCGTCCGGGCCGGCCGCGCAGCACGTTGCGGCCGTACCAGTAGGCGAACGCCACCAGCGGCAGGCCGAGGTACCACAGCCGCTCCAGGGACCCGAACGGCACCCGGAGCACCACCAGTTCGGGATCGGTGGCGGTGAAGGAGAAGCCGAACAACCGGAACGGCGTGGCGTCGCGGCCGTTGAACCCGCCGGTCACCGAGGTGGCCTCGCGCAGGACGTGCTGTCCCAGGAAGACCAGCGCCAGCGAGGCGAGGCCGAGATAGATCCCCCGCAGCCGACCGGCGATCGGGCTGAACGCCGCGCCGGCCAGCCCGGCCAGCAGCACCGCGCCGAGCGCGGCGAGCGCCGGCGGCCACCCAGCGCCGGCGACCCGGCCGTCCGGCGTACCGGCCAGGTAGGCGTAGCCGTACGCGCCGACGGCCACGAAGAAGGCGTGCGCCAGGGACAGCTGCCCGGCGACGCCGACCAGCAGGGTCAGCCCGATCGCGCCGATCGCGGCGGCCATCGCGAACAGCGCGGTCTGCAACCAGAAACCGGTCAGGGACAGCGGTGCCGCCAGCGCGAGCACCAGCACGGCCGCCCAGGCCAGCGGTGCCCGGGCCAGCGGCCGGATCCGGCTAGACACGGGTCACCTCCCGGGCACCGAACAGCCCCGCCGGGCGGGCCAGCAGGACCAGCAGCATGAGCAGGTACGGCGCCACCGATCCGAAGCCGCGGCCGAGGAACCCCAGCTGGTCCTGGTAGCCCGCGACCAGGGTGGCGGTGACGCCGACCGCGAGACCACCAACCAGCGCGCCGGTGGTGGAGTCCAGGCCGCCCAGCACGGCCGCCGGCACCGCCGCCCCCAACGCGGCCGGCCCGGCCGCACCGCTGATGCCCGGCGACGGGAACGCGGTGAAGAACAGTCCGGCCACCGCGGCCAGCCCACCGGCCAACGCCCAGGTCCCGGCGGCCACCCGGTTCAGCCGGATGCCCATCAGCGCCGCGGTGGCCGGCCGTTCCGCGGCGGCCCGCAGGCCGACGCCCCAGTCGGTCAGCCGGAGCCCGGCCAGGAGGGCGGCGACCAGCAGCACGGCGACGACGGCGGCGGCGACCCGGGTCTGCGGTACGTGGACCCCGGCCACGGTCACCACCCGGGCGCCCCACGGGTCGCCGGTGGTGAGCAGGTCGGTGCCGATCCGGCGGGTGAGGTCGGTGGCCAGCACGATGTCCACGCCGAGGGTGACGACCGCCAGGCTGCCCGGGTCGGCCAGCCGCACCCGGCGCAGCACCACGACCCCGATCAGCACGGCCACGGCCGCGGTGACCAGCACCGCCAGCAGCACCGCGACCGGGAAGCCGAGCGCCTCGTGGCCGCGCCCGACGACGTACGCGCCGAGCAGCAGCAGGGAGCCGTACGCGAAGTTGACCACCCGGGTGGCCTTGAACACGATCACGAAGCCGAGCGCGATCAGCGCGTCGATGCAGCCCAGCGACAGCCCGTTGCCGAGCAGTTCGACGAGTCGGTTCATCCGGCCACCTCCGGTGCGGGACCGCCGAGGTAGGCCCGGATCACCTCGGGGTCGCGCCGCACGCTCGGCGGCGAACCGCCCGCGATGCGCCGGCCGAAGTCCAGCACCGTCACCTCGTCGGCCAGGCCCATCACGAACGTCATGTCGTGCTCGATCAGCACGATGGAGATCCGCAGTTGCGCGCGGACCCGGGCCAGCACGGTCGCCAGCCGGGCCGACTCGTCGGCGGGCATTCCGGCGACCGGCTCGTCGAGCAGCAGCAGCGTCGGCTCCGCGCACAGCGCACGGGCCAGCTCCACCCGCTTGCGGACGCCGTAGGCGAGCGTGGCCACCGGCCGGTCCAGCACGTCGTCGAGGTCCAGCAACTCGGCGATCCCCCGGACCCGGTGCGCCTGCTCGGCCCGCTCCCGGACGGCCCCGCCGAGCCGCAGGCCGGCCCGGACGAAGCCGGCCCGACCGTGCCGGTGCCGGCCGAGCAGCAGGTTGTCCGCCACGCTGGCGGCCGGGGACAGCGCCAGGTTCTGGAAGGTGCGGCTCACCCCCAGCCGGGCGATCTGGTGGGGGCGCCGGCCGACCAGCTCGGCGTCGCCGTACCGCACGCTGCCGGCGCTGGCCCGGTAGACACCGGTGAGCACGTTCAGGCAGGTCGACTTGCCGGCCCCGTTCGGGCCGATCAGCGCGTGTACCGAGCCGGGCACGACCGCGAAGGAGACCTCGGACAGCGCGGTCACCCCGCCGAACCGCACGCTCAGTCCGCGTACCGCCAACTCGGCCGGCGCCGCTCGGCCGCCCGGCGCCGTCCCGGCCGGCCCGTCCGGCGGGGTGGACCGGGCCGGCCCGTCCGGCGTGGCCGTCCCGTCCGATGTGGCCGTCTCGTCCGGCGTGGCCGTCCCGTCCGGCGAGGCCGGCGGGGTGGGCGGGGTGGGCTCGTCCGGCGGTGGTCCCACCCCGAGGTACCGGTCGCGGACCTCGTCGGTGTCGATCAACCGGGCCGCCGGGCCGTGCAGGGTCACCCGGCCCACCTCGAGCACGTACGCGACGTCGGCCAGGCGCAGCGCGAGCGCGGCGTTCTGCTCCACCAGGACCACCGCGGTGCCCTGCCGGTGGATCTCGGCGACCACCTCCCCGATCCGCTCGACCAGCCGGGGGGCCAGGCCCAGGGAGGGCTCGTCCAGCAGCAGCAGCCGGGGCCGCGCCATCAGGGCCCGGCCGATGGCCAGCATCTGCTGCTCTCCGCCGGACAGCAGGCCGGCCCGCTGCCCGGCCCGTTCGCGCAGCACCGGGAACAGCCCGTGGACCCGGTCCCGGGCCGACCCGCGCAGTCGCGGCGGGGTGGTCAGCGCGCCCGCGCGCAGGTTCTCCGCCACGGTGAGGTCCTCGAAGATCTGCCGGCCCTCGGGGACCTGCACCACCCCGGCCCGGACCACCGCCGCCGGATCGAGGCGGTCCAACCGCTGCCCCGCGAACTCGACCGTTCCGGCGTCCAGCCGGCCGCCGAGGAACGGCAGCGTGCCCGAGACCGCGCGCAGCAGGGTGCTCTTGCCGGCCCCGTTGCCGCCGAGCACGGCCACCACGCCACCGGCCGGCGCGTCGATCGACACGTCCCGCAGTGCCCGCGTGCCGTCCGCGTAGGACACGGTCAGTCCGTGTACCCGAAGTGGCGCCGACCCGGGTGACACGGGCCTCACCTCCATCCGACCGGCGATGCGGTGTCCCTATAATGCGACACATAGATAGTCGTCCGTCAAGACTGTGGGGAGTATTGTGGAGGGTGTGCCGGGGTACGGCGCCCGCGCGCCCGGTGCCGCGCGCGGACCGAGCGCCCGGTCCTACCTGCTGCTCCTGCTCGGTGAGTACGCGTTCGACCAGGGTGACGCCGCCTGGACGCAGACCCTGCTGGACGCGCTCGGCCTGGCCGGGTTCGAGGAGAAGGCCGTCCGGCAGGCGCTCGCCCGCACCGCCGCCGCGGGGCTGCTCACGCCGCACCGGGTCGGGCGGCGCACCCGGTGGCTGCTCACCCCGGCCGGCCGGGATTCGCTGTCCGCCGCCAAGAGCCGGCTGTTCGCCAGCGGCCCGGAACCGGACTGGACCGGCGACTGGCTGGTGCTGCTGACCGCCGTACCGGAGAGCCATCGCAACCTGCGGCACCGGCTGCGGGTCTCGCTAGGCTGGGCGGGCTTCGGCTCGCTGGGCCCGGGTGTCTGGCTCAGCCCGCACCCGTCGCGCGCCGCCGAGGCCCGGCAGGTGCTGGCGTCGCTCGGCGAACCGGTCCACGGGACACTGCTGCACGCCCGACTGGACGAGCCGGAGGAGCGCCACCGCCTGGTCGACCAGGCGTGGGACGTGGCCGACCTCGACCGTCAGTACGCCGCGTTCGTCGAGCGCTTCGCCGCCGTGTCGCCCGCGACGCCCGGCGAGGCCCTGGCCCAGCTGGCCCACCTGCTCTACCAGTGGCGGCGCCTGCTGCTGGCCGACCCGGGCCTGCCGCCCGACCTGCTGCCCCGGCGGTGGAGCGGCGAGCAGGCGCGCGAGCTGATGCTCGACCGGCGTGACCGGTGGCGCGGGCCGTCGCGGGCCTGGTGGCGGGACCGCGAGGCCGGGTCGTGACGAGTCCGGTGGCGGGGCCGGGTGGGTCGTGGCGGGCCGGGCCGTGACGGGTCAGCGCGAGGCCGGGTCGTGACGGGTCAGCGGTGTGGCGGTCCCGCCGGCGCGGTGGCGTCGGCGGACCGGGCGCCGGGCGAGATGCCGGCGAACAGCTCCGCCACGGTGTGCGGGCCGACGTCCGGCGTCGGGTCCGGGGTGAACCGGGCGACCGTCGCCAGCACGTGCCGCCGGGCCGGTTCGGCAAGGCCGTCGTACACGGCGGCGAAGACCTCCCGGGCGTGCTCCCGGAGCCACCCGGCGGGCATCAGCCGCATGGGCAACCGGGGATCCAGCGCGACGAAGCGCCGGTAGGTGTCCATCACCTCGGTCCGGGCCCGCAGCGCGGCGGTGCCGGTGATCCGCCCGGAGCGGATCCGGGGCAGCAGCGGACTCCACCGCGCCACGAAGGTCTCGTAGTGCTCGCCGATGCCGGCCATGTCCCAGGCGTCGAGCGGATCCCGGTCGGCGACTCCGGGCAGCCGGACGCCACGGGCCCGGAACACCGTCATGGTGCCGCGGCTGATCCCGGTCAGCACGGTGGCGGCCTTCTCGGGCTGGCCGTGCGGGGAGACCCACAGCCCGTCGTACAGCGGCGCGTAGCCGAGCCAGCGGAGTTGGGCGCGCAGCGCGCGCCGCTCGGCGTCCCCCTCGGTGGGTAGCGAGAAGGCGATGAGCGTCCAGGTGCCGTCCCAGGACTCGGCCTGGGCGGCGAACCGGACCACCGACCGGCCACCGACGGCGAGCGCGACGGCCGCCGGCTCGGTGAGCCGGTAGGACGTGCTACGCCCCTGGCGGCTGTTCTCCAGTACGCCGCGCCGGGCCAGCCGACTGATCGCCGTGCGCGCGGCGCCCCGGGTCACGTCGGACTCGGTCAGCAGCGCCACGATCGCCGCGGACGGCAGCCAGGCCCGGGTCCGCAGGCTGTAGTCGGCCAGCAGCGTCACCGCCATGCCCTGCGGCGACCCGCCGGCCTGCCGCCGGGGGAGGCGGACCGGGTCGACGCCGACGTCGGGGAGGATCTCGTCGAGATCGAAGGGGCGCACCACGAGGCGTCTCCGGCGTCCGGGGGGCGGGTGGACATCAACTCTAACCGGACCGGAATCCCGCAGGTGCGAGGGGGATCAAGAGTTCTCGATTGACAGTTTTTTGTCCGGTCGGGATACTCAGCGACACACATCGATTGGATGCCGGCTCGACCGGCCTCCAGCTCCGGCCCGGACTAGGGGAGTGAATGAGATGAAGAGCATCCGCAAGGCGCTCGCCGGCCTGTCGGTGGCGCTGGCCGTCGGTGGCCTGGCCGTGCTGGCCCCGGTGTTCACCGGCCCGGCCGCGGCCGCCTCGCTGGTCGAGGTGACCAACTTCGGCAACAACCCGGGTGGGATGCGGATGCACATCTACGTCCCGGATGTCCGCCCGGCCAACCCGGCGATCGTGGTGGCCATGCACGGCTGCGGCGGCTCGGGACCGGGCTTCTACTCGGGCAGCGAGTTCGCCTCGCTGGCCGACCGGTACGGCTACATCGTCATCTATCCGAGCGCGATGCAGCAGGCGGGCTTCGGCAACTGCTTCGACACCTGGTCCGACGCGGCCAAGCGACGCGGCGGCGGCAGCGACCCGGTCTCGATCGTCTCGATGGTGACCTACGCCGAACAGCGGTACGGCGGCGACCCGAACCGGGTCTTCGCCACCGGCAGTTCGTCCGGCGGCATGATGACCGACGAGATGCTGACGCTCTATCCCGACGTGTTCAAGGCCGGCGCGGCGTTCATGGGCGTGCCGTTCAACTGCTTCGCGAACGCGGCCGACTACCCGCCCGGCAGCAGCAAGTGCACGGGCGGCAGCATGAACCGGACCCCGCAGGAGTGGGGTGACGCGGTCCGGGCGGCGTACCCCGGCTACACCGGTCCCCGGCCGAAGATCCAACTGTGGCACGGCACCGCCGACACCCTGGTGCCGTACTCGCTGCTGCAGGAGGACATCGAGCAGTGGACCAACGTGTTCGGGCTGAGCCAGACGCCCACCCGGTCGGACACCCCGCAGTCCGGCTGGAACCGCCGGCAGTACGCCGACTCCTCCGGCGCGGTGAAGGTCGAGGCGTACAGCATCCAGGGCGCCGGGCACCAGTTGCCAATGACCGGTCAGGCCGCGGTGGCCATCGCGTTCTTCGGGCTGGACCGGCCCGCCCCGCCGACGAGCGCGCCGCCCACGAGCGCGCCGCCGACGAGCGCGCCGCCGACGAGCGCGCCGCCGACGAGCGCGCCGCCCACGAGTGCGCCGCCGACCAGTGCCCCGCCGACCAGTGCGCCCCCGACGAGCGCGCCGCCCACGAGCCCGCCGCCGGGCACCGGGGCCTGCCGGGTCGCGTACACGGTGAACGCCTGGAACAACGGTCTCACCGCGAGTGTCAGCATCACCAACACCGGCACCACCGCGATCAACGGGTGGAGCCTGGCGTTCACCCTGCCCGGTGGGCAGACGATCACCAACGGCTGGAACGCGACGTACTCGCCGACCAGCGGCGCGGTCACCGCCCGCAATGTCAGTTACAACGCCGCCATCCCGGCGGGTGGTTCGGTCGACTTCGGCTTCCAGGCCACCCACACCGGCAACCCCGCAAAGCCGACCAGCTTCACCCTGAACGGCGCCACCTGTAGCGCGTGACCGACCACGTACGACGACGCACCTGGAACGGCGGCCGGACTCCGGCCGCCGTTTCGCGTCTGGGCAGCGGCGCGGCCGGCTCGGAAACGTCCAATTGAGCGACGTGAAACTTCCCAGAAATCGACAGTCGTCACGCTTACGGTGCCGATCAACAGACCGGCACAGGTGAAACCACCGGGCCGGACCGGTGTTCCTCGCGGCCGACCACGAGACGGCCGAAGGGGAGATCCCGATTCCGGCGGGCCCGGTCGCCCACCCGACGGAGCGTGGCGGTCAGGCCGCCGTTCCGCGTCGCCATCAGTGCTTGGCATTCATCGTCGCATGCGGCACCCCAACTCGGATGTGTCACCAATGAACCCTTTCCACCTCCTCCTGCGGTCCGACGCCGGCGGAGGTCGAAGGCGGGACGCCTGTGTCGCGGGTTCAGGTTGAAAAAGGATCAATTCTCCACATCGGAGACTCCACCGAGGCGGTAGGGAGGCTTCATGTTCAGAATCCGTGGGGTACGTGTCGGGGCGTGCGCGCTGCTGCTCGCTGTGACCACCATGCTCGCCGGGTGCGGCAGCAGGACGGGTGCCGACAAGTCATCGGCCGGTGCCGTCGCCGACACCTCCGGCGACACGGTCAAGGTCGGGCTGCTCAACTCGCTGTCCGGCACCATGGCGATCAGCGAGGTCACCGTGCGGGACTCGCTGCTGCTGGCCATCGAGGAGATCAACACCGCGGGCGGCGTACTCGGTAAGCATCTCGCGCCGGCCGTCCAGGACGGCGCCTCCGACTGGCCGACCTTCGCGGAGAAGGCCGAACTGCTGATCAAGCAGGAGAAGGTGGCGGCCGTGTTCGGCTGCTGGACGTCGGCCAGCCGCAAGGCGGTCAAGCCGGTCTTCGAGAAGAACAAGGCGCTGCTGTTCTATCCGGTGCAGTACGAGGGCCTGGAGCAGTCGCCGTACATCTTCTACACGGGGGCCACCACCAACCAGCAGATCGTGCCGGCACTGGACTACCTGAAGGCCCAGGGCAAGACGTCGATCTACCTGGTCGGCAGCGACTACGTGTTCCCGCGGACCGCCAACAAGATCATCAAGGCGTACGCGGCGGCGAACGGGATGAAGGTGCTCGGCGAGGACTACGCCCCGCTCGGGTCCACCGAGTTCGGCACGATCGTCAACAAGGTCAAGGCGGCCAAGGCGTCGGCGGTGTTCAACACCCTCAACGGCGACAGCAACGTGGCCTTCTTCAAGGAGTACAAGTCCGCGGGCCTCACCGCGACCAGCATGCCGGTGGTGTCGGTGTCGATCGCCGAGGAAGAGGTCAAGAGCATCGGCACCCAGTACCTCGACGGGCAGCTCACCGCCTGGAACTACTACCAGACCACGGCCGGGGCGGCCAACGACCGGTTCGTCAAGGCGTACAAGGCGAAGTACGGCGCGGACAAGCCGACGAGCGACCCGATGGAGGCCGCCTACGTGTCGGTCTACCTGTGGAAGGCGATGGTCGAGAAGGCCGGCTCCTTCGACGTGGAAAAGGTGAAGGCCGCCAGCGACGGGATCGTCTTCGACGCGCCCGAGGGCAAGGTCACGGTGGACGGCGCGACCCAGCACATCTACAAGACCGCCCGGATCGGCAAGGTGGGCTCGGATGGCCTGATCAAGGAGGTGTGGAACTCCGGTCAGCCCGTCAAACCCGACCCGTACCTCAAGGGCTATTCCTGGGCGACGGGTCTGAGCTGACCATGGTCATCGTCAGTCAACTGTTCACCGGGATCAGCATCGGTGCCGTGCTGCTGCTCATCGCGCTCGGCCTCGCCCTCACCTTCGGGCAGATGAACGTCATCAACATGGCCCACGGCGAGTTCATCATGGCCGGTGCCTACACGGTCTACGTGTTGCAGAAGGCGGTCACCGGTGCCGGGCTCTCGCTGCTGGTGGCGCTGCCCGTCGCCTTCGGGGTGGCCGGCGCGCTGGGGGTGGTGCTGGAGCTGCTGCTGATCCGCCGCCTGTACGCCCGGCCGCTGGACACCCTGCTGGTCACCTGGGGCGTCTCGCTGATCCTCCAGCAGTTGGCCCGGGACATCTTCGGGGCGCCGAACGTGCAGACCCGGGCGCCGGAACTGCTCACCGGCAACATCAGGATCGGCCCCGATCTCGCGCTGGCGACCAACCGGGTGTTCATCCTGGGGCTGGCGGTGCTCGCGGTCGTCGCGCTGACCCTGGTACTGCGGTTCACCCCGCTCGGCCGGCGGATCCGCGCCGTGGTGCAGAACCGGGACCTGGCGGCGGTGTCCGGCGTGCCGACCGGCCGGGTCGACCGGCTGACCTTCTTCATCGGCTCGGGGCTCGCCGGGGTCGCCGGGGTGGCGCTGACCCTGCTCGGGCCGATCGGCCCCACCATGGGCACCAACATCATCATCGACGCCTTCCTCGTGGTGGTGGCCGGCGGGATCGGCTACCTGCGCGGCAGCGTGCTGGTGGCGTTCCTGCTCGGGATCCTGCAAGCCATGATCGAGTACTCGACCACGGTGAGCGTCGCGCGGGTCGGTGTCTTCGTGGCCATCGTGGCCTTCCTGCAGTGGCGACCCCAGGGGCTGTTCACGCTGCGTACCCGGAGCCTGGCGTGAGGGCCCGGTTCGGGTCGGCGGCGCTCACCGGCGCCGGCTTCGCCGCCGCGGCGGTGCTGCTGTTCGCGGTGGCTCCCGGGGTGCTGTCCGACTTCCGGCTGAACCTGCTCGCCAAGTACCTGTGCGTGGCGATGGTCGCGGTCGGCATCGGGCTGGCCTGGGGGCGGGGCGGCATGCTCACCCTCGGCCAGGGGGTCTTCTTCGGACTCGGCGGCTACGCGATGGCCATGCACCTCAAGCTGGCCGACGCGGGTCCGGGCCAGTTGCCGGACTTCATGCAGCTGTACGGCCAACTGGACGAACTGCCGTGGTGGTGGCGGCCGTTCGCCAGCCCCTGGTTCGCGTTGCCGGCCACCGTCGTCCTGCCGATGCTGGTGGCGTTGCTGCTGGGCACGCTGGTGTTCCGGCGCCGGGTCCGGGGCGCGTACTTCGCGCTGCTGTCCCAGGCGCTGGCCGCCGCGCTGGCGATCTTCCTGGTGGGGCAGCAGGGGACCACCGGCGGCACCAACGGGCTGACCGACTTCCAGGGGTTCTTCGGCTACGACCTGGACGATCCGGTCAACCAGCGGATGGTGTACCTCATCGTCGCCGCCGCGCTGCTGGCGCTGCTGGCGCTGGTCCGGCAGCTGATGCGCAGCCGCTACGGCGAACTGCTCGTCGCGGTGCGCGACGGCGAGGAGCGGGTGCGGTTCCTCGGCTACAACCCGGCGAACGTCAAGCTGGTGGCGTACGTGGTCGCGGCCGGGATGGCCGGCCTGGCCGGCGCGCTGTTCGTGCCGGCGGTCGGCATCATCAACCCGGCGTTGATCGGCATCGTGCCGTCGATCGAGTTCGTCATCGGGGTCGCGGTCGGTGGCCGGGCCACGCTGCTCGGGCCGGTGCTCGGCGCCGTCGCCGTGGCCTGGGCCCGGACCGCGCTGTCCGAACAGTTCCCGGCCGCCTGGACGTACCTGCAAGGGCTGTTGTTCGTCCTGGTGGTGGCGTTCCTGCCGGGCGGGTTCGCGGCGGCCGTGCGGCTCCTGCCGCGCCGCCGCCGGTCCACCCCGGACCGGCCCACCGCGCCGCGGCCGGCGCCGACCCCGGCCGAGGTGACGACATGAGCACGGACACCACCGCCGGACTGCGCATCCGGGACCTGCGGGTGGTCTTCGACGGGTTCACCGCGCTCGGCGGCGTCGACCTGGACGTCCGGGCCGGGGACATCCGGTTCCTCATCGGGCCCAACGGCGCCGGCAAGACGACCCTGGTCGACGCGGTCACCGGCCTGGTCCGGGCGGCCGGGTCGGTCCGCTTCGACGACCAGGAACTGCTCGGCCGGCCGGTCCACCGGATCGCCCGGCTGGGTGTCGGCCGGACGTTCCAGACCTCCACCGTGTTCGAGGAGCTGACCGTCCTGCAGAACCTGGACATCGCCGCGGGCGCCGGCCGGGGCCCGCTGACCCTGCTGCGGCGCCGTCGCGCGGTCCCGCCCGCGGTGGCGACCGCGCTGGAGACGGTCGGCCTGGCCGGCGTGCCGGACCGGCCGGCCGGGGCGCTGTCCCACGGCCAGAAGCAGTGGTTGGAGATCGGGATGCTGCTCGTCCAGGACGTGCGGCTGCTGCTGCTCGACGAGCCGGTCGCGGGCATGAGCCAGGACGAGCGGGACCGCACCGGTGAACTGCTCGGGGTGGTGGCGCGGGACCGGACGGTGCTGGTCATCGAGCACGACATGGACTTCCTGCGCCGCTACGCGCACACGGTCACCGTGATGCACGAGGGTCGGGTGCTGTCCGAGGGGACGGTGGCCCAGGTCCAGGCCGACCCCCGGGTGCAGGAGGTCTACCTCGGCCACAGCGGCGGGGAACGGGACCGGGAGTTGACGCCGACGGTAGGGGAGACGTGATGGCCCAGCCAGCCGGGATGCTCGAGTTCGACCACGTCGACGTCGGGTACCGCCGCAGCGTCGTGCTGCACGACGTCTCACTGAGCGTGCCGGGCGACGGCGTGACGGCCGTACTCGGCCACAACGGCGCCGGCAAGAGCACGCTGATGCGCGCCGCCATCGGCCTGCTGAAGCCGCGCGGCGGCGTGATCCGGCTGGCCGGCGAGGACATCACCGGCCTCGCGCCACACCAGCGGGTCGCCCGGGGCATGGCGTACGTGCCCCAGGGCCAGCAGTGCTTCCCGCACCTGACCACCGAGGAGAACCTGCAACTCGTCGCGGACGGCCGCCGGGCCGGGCGGGCCGCGCTGGCCGAGGCGCTCGACGTGTTCCCCGCCCTGGTCGGCCTGCTGCACCGCCGCGCGGGACTGCTGTCCGGTGGGCAGCGGCAGCAACTGGCCATCGCGCGTGCCCTGATCACCCGGCCGGACGTGCTGCTGCTCGACGAACCCACCGAGGGCATCCAGCCGACGGTCGTCGCGGAGATCGAGCGGACGATCCTGGCCCTGGCCGGCCGGGGCATGGCGATCCTGCTGGTCGAGCAGCACGTCGGCTTCGCCCTCACCGCGGCCCAGCGGTACTTCGTACTGGCCTCCGGACGGGTCGCCTCGTCCGGTCCGGGCGGCACGGACGCGCTGGCCACGGTCCGTCGGGCCCTCACGGTGTGATCGGGAGATCGCGTGTTCCTCACCCCACACGAGCAGGACCGCCTGCTCATCCATGTCGCCGCCGACGTGGCGCGTCGCCGCCGGGACCGTGGGCTGCGGCTCAACCATCCCGAGGCGGTCGCGATCCTGACGGCCTTCCTGCTGGAGGGAGCCCGGGACGGGCGGACCGTGGTCGACCTGATGGAAGCCGGTCGGCACGTGTTGAGCCGTGCCGACGTGCTCGACGGCGTTCCCGAGATGCTGAAGGAGGTGCAGGTGGAGGCGACCTTCCCGGACGGGACCAAGCTGGTGACGGTGCACCACCCGATCCCGTGATCCCGGGCGAGACGCTGCCGGGCGACGGCGACATCGAGATCAACAAGGACCGCCCGGTGACCACGCTCGTCGTGACCAACACCGCCGACCGGCCGGTGCAGGTCGGCTCCCACTACCACTTCGCCGAGGCCAACCCGGGCCTGTCGTTCGACCGGGCGGCGGCCTGGGGACTGCGGCTGGCCGTGCCGGCGGGGACCGCGGTGCGGTTCGAGCCGGGCGTGACCCGCGAGGTGGACCTGGTGCCGCTCGGCGGGCGCCGGGTGGTGGTCGGGTTGCGCGGCCGGTGCGGCGGTCGACTGGACGCCGCCGGGGGGCGGTCCCGATGAGCCGGATGGACCGGGCCCGGTACGCGGCGCTGTACGGCCCGACCACCGGCGACCGGATCCGGCTGGCCGACACCGACCTGCTGATCGAGGTCGAGGCGGACCACTGTGTGGGCGGCGACGAGGTGATCTTCGGCGGCGGCAAGGTGATCCGGGAGTCGATGGGCCAGTCCCGGGCGACCCGGGCCGAGGGCACCCCGGACACCGTCATCACCGGTGCCGTCGTGCTCGACCACTGGGGGGTGGTGAAGGCCGACGTGGGCATCCGCGACGGCCGGATCGTCGCGCTCGGCAAGGCCGGCAACCCGGACATCATGCCCGGGATCCACCCCGACCTGGTGATCGGTCCCGGCACCGAGGTCATCGCCGGCAACGGCCGGATCCTCACCGCCGGGGCCGTCGACACCCACGTCCACTTCATCTGCCCGCAACTGGTCGCGGAGGCGCTGGCCGGCGGCGTCACCACCCTGGTCGGCGGCGGCGTCGGCCCGGCCGAGAGCAGCAAGGCCACCACGGTGACGGCCAACGCCTGGCACCTGGCCCGGATGCACGAGGCGCTGGACACCTTTCCGGTCAACGTGCTGCTGCTCGGCAAGGGCAACACGGTCGCCACGGACGCGCTGTGGGAACAGCTCCGGGCCGGCGCCGGCGGCTTCAAACTGCACGAGGACTGGGGCACCACGCCGGCCGCGATCGACGCCTGCCTGCGGGTGGCGGACGCCTCCGGGGTGCAGGTGTCCATCCACACCGACACGCTGAACGAGGCCGGGTTCGTCCAGGACACCCTCAAGGCGATCAACGGCCGGGCCATCCACTCGTACCACACCGAGGGTGCGGGCGGCGGGCACGCGCCGGACATCATCACCGTGGCCAGCCACCCGAACGTGCTGCCGTCCTCGACCAACCCGACCCGGCCGTACACCCGCAACACCCTGGCCGAGCACCTGGACATGCTGATGGTCTGCCACCACCTGTCGCCGGAGGTGCCGGAGGACCTGGCCTTCGCGGAGAGCCGGATCCGGCCCTCCACGATGGCCGCCGAGGACCTGCTGCACGACCTCGGGGCGATCTCGATCATCGGCTCCGACTCGCAGGCGATGGGGCGGATCGGCGAGGTAGTCCTGCGTACCTGGCAGACCGCGCACGTGATGAAGCGCCGGGTGGGCGCCCTGCCCGGGGACGGCCGCGCCGACAACCACCGGGCCCGCCGGTACGTGGCCAAGTACACGATCTGCGCGGCGATGGCCAACGGGCTGGAGGAGCACGTCGGCTCGGTCGAGGCCGGCAAGCTGGCCGATCTGGTGCTGTGGACTCCGGCCTTCTTCGGGGTCCGCCCCGATCTGGTCATCAAGGGCGGGATGATCGCGTGGGCGCAGATGGGGGACGCGAACGCCTCGATCCCAACCCCGCAACCGGTGCTGCCCCGCCCGATGTTCGGCGCGTACGGGGTGGTGCCGGCGGCCACCAGCCTGGCGTTCGTCGCGCCGGCCGCGCTGGAGGCGGGGTTGCGGCTGGACGTGCGGCGTCCCCTCGTACCGGTGGCCAACGTGCGGTCCCGGGGCAAGGCCGACCTGCCGGAGAACGGCGCCATGCCCCGCGTCGAGGTCGAACCCGACACCTTCACGGTGCGCGTCGACGGGGTGGTGGTCGAACCGGATCCGGTGGACGAACTGCCCATGGCCCAGCGTTACTTCCTGTTCTGATGGACACGACCGCGCTGCTGCTGCTGGCCGACGGGCGGTTCCCGGCCGGCGGCCACGCCCACTCCAGCGGGTTGGAGGCGGCCGTGGCGGCGGGACGGGTGACCGGCCCGGCCGACCTGGACGCGTTCCTGCGCGGCCGGCTGGCCACCGCCGGCCCGGTCACCGCCGCGTTCGCCGCGGCCGCCCACCGCCGGGCGGCCGACCCGGACCCGAGCGCCGCGCTGGCCGAGTTGGACGCCGAGTTGGACGCCCGCACCGCCGCACCCGCGCTCCGGCTGGCGTCCCGGCGTCAGGGCCGGGCGTTGCTACGGGCCGGCCGGGCCACCTGGCCGTCGCCGGTCTTCGCCGCCGCACCACCACATCCCGACGGCTGCCACCAGCCGATCGCACTGGGCCTGACCGGGTTCGCGGCCCGGCTCACCGTCGAGCAGACCGCACTGGTCGGGGCGTACGGGGTGCTCACCGGGCCGGCCAGCGCGGCGGTGCGGTTGCTCGGGCTCGACCCGTACCGGACCCAGGGGGTGCTGGCCGGCCTGGCCGGCGCCTGCGACCGGACCGCGCGCGCGGCGGTGGTCGCGGCCAGCGGTCCGCCCGCCGAGCTACCGGCCGGTACGGCCCCACTCGCCGACATCTACGCCGAAGTCCACGCCAGCTGGGAGGTGCGTCTCTTTGCTTCCTGACACCGTCGCCCACAACCATCCGCATCCGGAATCCGATCCACACAACCCCCTGCCGCCGGCCGCGCGGGCGATGCGCATCGGCATCGGCGGCCCGGTCGGCTCGGGCAAGACCGCGTTGGTCGCCGCGCTGTGCCGGGCGCTCGGCGGGGAACTGCGCCTCGGCGTGGTCACCAACGACATCTACACCACCGAGGACGCGGACTTCCTCAAACGCAACGGGGTGCTACCGGCCGAGCGGATCCGGGCGGTGGAGACCGGCTGCTGTCCGCACACCGCGATCCGGGACGACATCTCGGCCAACCTCGACGCCGTCGAGGAGTTGGAGACCACGCTCGGGCCGCTGGATCTCGTGCTGGTCGAGAGCGGTGGCGACAACCTCACCGCCACGTTCAGCCGGGGCCTGATCGACCGGCAGATCTTCGTCGTGGACGTCGCGGGTGGCGACAAGGTGCCCCGCAAGGGCGGGCCGGGCGTGACCACCGCCGACCTGCTGGTCATCAACAAGACCGACCTCGCCGCGCTGGTCGGCGCGGACCTGTCGGTGATGGACCGCGACGCCCGCTCGCGCCGGGGCGAGCTGCCCACGGTCTTCCTGTCGCTGACGGCCGACCCCCGGGCCACGCCGGTCGCGGACTGGGTCCGGCATCTCGTCTCGGCGCATCACGACCCCGGGACGGCGGCGGAGCCGGGGCCCTGATGCGGGCGCAGGCCCGGGTGGTGGCGGAGGCGGACGGTCACGGCGGCACCCGGCTGACCCGGGTACGCGGTGAGGTGCCGCTGCTGCTGCGCCGTACCGGGCCGGCCGGACCCGTCGCGACGGTGCGGCTGGTCGGGGGCGCCGCCGGGCCGCTCGGCGGGGACGACCTGCGGCTGGACGTCGAGGTGGGGCCGGACGCCACCCTGTGCCTGGGCACCGTGGCGGCCTCGGTGGCGCTGCCCGCCCGGTCCGCGGTGGCGTCCCGGTTCGTCGTGGTCGCCTCGGTGGCCGCCGGGGGCACCCTGCACTGGCTGCCGGAACAGACGGTCGCCGCCGCCGGCTGCCGGCACCGCAGCGACGCCACCGTCGAACTCGCCGCCGGAGCGTCGCTGCTGTGGCGCGACGAGCTGGTCTGCGGCCGGTACGACGAGCCGAGCGGCGAGCTGGGCGTCACCACCCGGGTCCGGTACGCCGGTCGGCCGCTGCTGCACCAGACCCTGACGGTCGGTTCCGGGGCCGGCTGGGACGGGCCCGCGGTGCTCGGTGGGGCGAAGGCGACCGGCTCGCTGTTGCGGGTCGGTGCGGAGCCGCCGGCCGCGCCGCTGGTGCTCGGTCCGAACGCGGTGCGGGTGCCGCTGGCCGGGCCGGCGACCCTGGTCGTGGCGACCGCGGACAGCGCGCACGTGCTGCGCGGCTACCTGCCCGACTGCCGGCACGACGTGGCGGTGCCCGCCCAGCGGGTGTCTCCGTAGGACGATCCCACGATCCGGATGGCCGATGTGGCGCAATGCTCCCGGCGATCCGGTCCGCCGCAGGTGGGAGGGGGTTCCGCGGTGGCTCGAGGTGGCGCAGCGGCGGCGATATTCCCACTATCCCCACTGATTTACTAGGGTAATCCGCACAGCGCACCGGCGGCGGGCCGCGACCCGGAACCGTCACGCCGGTCGAAGGCTCGCGGAGGAGGGGCGAATGAGCGTGCCGAACCAGCCGGTCGCCACCCTCGTCGAGGCGCGTCGCCGGCGGGCCGACCGGGCCCGGCAGGTCGCCGACGTGCTCCGGCACCAGGTGCTGACGGACGTGTTCGGCGCGGGTCCGCTGCCCTCGGAGACCACCCTCTGCCGGGAGTTCGACGTCTCCCGCAACACGGTCCGGACCGCGCTGGCGCTGCTGGTCGCCGAGGGACTGGTGGAACGCGTCCCCGGCGTCGGCACCACGGTCGTGACCGCCAAGTATCCGCACGGCCTGCACCGCCTGATGGGGCTGGCGGAGACCCTGCACGAGCACGGCGAGATCAGCAACGAGGTACGGACCGTCGCCCTGACCCGGGCCCCGTCCGCGGTGGCCGACCGGCTGCGGCTGGCACCGGGGGAGCAGGTGGTGTACCTCGAACGGATCCGGCACCTCGACGGGGTGCCCCTGTCGCTGGACCTGACCTACCTGCCGCGCGACATCGGCGAGCCGCTGCTCGCCGCCGACCTCGGCCGTCAGGACGTCTTCGTGCTCATCGAACGGATCGCGGGGCAGCCGCTGGGTACCGCGGACGTCTCGCTGGAGGCGG
This sequence comes from Plantactinospora sp. A48, assembly GCF_055793945.1. Classification (NCBI taxonomy): domain Bacteria; kingdom Bacillati; phylum Actinomycetota; class Actinomycetes; order Micromonosporales; family Micromonosporaceae; genus Plantactinospora; species Plantactinospora sp. A48. Next base: position 39,207 of record NZ_JBTIXF010000045.1, read on the forward strand.
TCAACGCCGACCCGCACTCGGCCGCCCTGCTCGACACCGACAGCCACGCGGCGCTGCTGATGGTCGAACGTCTGACCCATCTCGCCGACGGGCGTCCGGTCGACCTGGAGTGGATCCGCTTCCGTGGTGACCGGCTCACCATGCGCGGTCGGCTGGCCCGGACCGAACCCGCGTCGGCGGTGCCACCGGCCCGCAGCGGCTGACCCCCACCCGCACTGGCCCACCCGGGCCCAGCTCCACCCGGTCCGACCCCGCCCGGGTTGACCCCGCTCGGGTTGAGCCTCACCCGGGCCGAGCCTGCTCGGCCACCGCCGCCCATCGACGCGCGGCGAACCGGGCCGGTCCAGCCCGGCGGCGCCGGGTCGAGTCCGGTCGCGCCACCCATCGACGCGCGGTGCCAGCCGCGACAACACGACCGAGGAGACGTTATGGCGCTGGTCAACCAGCGGGTCGACGTACCGGTGACGATCGACGAGAGCCTGTGCATCGACGGCTGCACCCTGTGCGTGGACGTCTGCCCGCTCGACTCCCTGGCCATCGACCCGGCCACCAACAAGGCGTACATGCATGTGGACGAGTGCTGGTACTGCGGGCCGTGCGCCGCCCGGTGCCCCACCGGCGCGGTGACCGTCAACATGCCGTACCTGATCAGGTGAGGACGTTCACGCAGATGACAATCCGCCGTACCAGTCCGGCCGCCACGGGTCCGGCCGGTGCCGTACCGGCCGCCGGCCGCCGGGCCGGTGCCGTACTGGCCGCCGTCCTGCTGCTCGGCAGCGGCTGCACCGTCGCGGGCCGGGCCGCCGCCGGGGACGCCGAACGGGTGGTGGTCGGCTACCAGTCGAAGACCATCAACACCGTCACCGCGGGCACGCTGCTGCGGGCCCAGGGGTACTTCGAGCGGCGGCTGGCCGAACTCGGCCGCTCCACCGGCAGGAAGTACGCGGTGACCTGGCAGGACTACGACACGGGCGCGCCGATCACCGCGCAGATGATGGCCGGCAAGATCGATATCGGCTCGATGGGTGACTACCCGTTGCTGATCAACGCGGCCCGGGGGCAGCAGGCCGCCGAGACCCGGACCCGGCTGGTGTCGATCACCGGCTACAACATCCGGGGCGGCCTCAACAGCATCGTGGTGTCGCCCCACTCGCCCGTGCGGACGCTCGCCGACCTGCGGGGCCGGACCGTCTCCGCCAGCATCGGCTCGGCCGGTCACGGCCTGCTCGTGCAGGCGGCGACGAGGGCGGGCCTGGACCCGGCGAAGGACTTCCGGACCGAGAACCAGCAGCCGCAGGTGGGTGCGTCGGCGCTGCGGTCCGGCGCCGTCGCCGCGCTGGCGCAGTTCGTGGCCTGGCCGGGGCTGCTCGTCCACCAGGGCCAGGCCAGGATGCTCTACGACGGCGGCGCGCTGGGCGTACCCACCCTGCACGGCGTGGTCGTCCGGGAGCGGTTCGCCACCGAGCACGGCGACGTGCTGGGGGCGTTCCTGCGGGCGCAGCTCGACGCCACCGGGTTCCTGCACCGGTCCCCGCTGGCCGCCGCGAAGATCGTCGCCGACGCCACCGGGCTGCCGCCCGAGGTGGTCTACCTCTACAACGGGCCGAACGGGGTGGCGACCTTCGACGTGACCGTCAAGGCGCCGCTGCGGGACGCGCTGGCCCGGGACATCCCGTTCCTGAAGTCCATCGGCGTCCTCCAACAGGTCGACCTGCCCGCCTTCGTCGACGACGGTGCGGTGCGGACGGCGTACGGCCCCGACTACGACCGGGATGTCGCCGCGCTGACCAACCCGGCGGCGATCAGCGGCACCGACGAGGTCTGCCACCGGGCGGTGGACGATCCGGCGCGGGCCAGCGAACTGTGGCCGGCGGGCACGGACACCACCCGGGCCGCGGCCACCCCGACCTGCCTGCTGCGCGCGCTCCGGGCGGGTGCCACACCCCGGGCCGGGTACGTGCCCGACACCGTCACCGGCACCCGCTGGTTCGCCGACAAGTCCGTCTGGGTCCGCGACCCCGCCGCGCCGGAGCAGGACCGATTCAAGCCCTTCACCACGGCCGAGACGGCGGCGACCTACCTGGCCCACCACCCCGGTGCGGCGCTGGTGTCCTACTCCGCGGCCCTGGCCGGGGCGGCATGAACGGGCAGTGGACGGCCAGGCCCAACCGGAAGGCCAGAGAGGAGGCCCGATGACCACCGTCGTGCTGACCGACGCCACCGAACAGACTCCGACGTCACCGCGCCCGGCCACCGCGCCGGCCGTCCGCTACCCCGGATGGCTGCGCTGGGTCGTGCGTACCGCCTCGGTGGCGACGGCACTCGCACTGTGGCAGCTGGTCACCGTCGCGGACGTCAACCTCGGCGTACGCTTCGACCGGCTGCCCACCCTCTCCGAGTTGGCCCGGTCCTTCGGCCACCACCTGGCCAGCGCGGAGTACTACCTCGACATCGCCCAGAGCCTGGTACGCATCCTCAGCGGCTTCTCGCTCGCCGCGGTGGTCGGGGTCGGCGCCGGGATCGCGGTGGCCCGCTCCCGCCCGCTGGCGGACCTGCTGCAACCCCTGTTCGAGCTGATCCGTCCGATTCCCGCGATCGCCCTGGTGCCGGTGGCCATCCTGGTGTTCCCGACGAACGAGCAGGGCATCGTGTTCATCACGTTCACCGCGGCGTTCTTCCCGATCCTGGTCAGTACCCGACACGCGGTGCGCGCCCTGCCCACCGTCTGGGAGGACGCCGTACGGACCATGGGCGGTGGACGGATCCGCGTACTGACCAGTGTGGTGCTGCCCGGGATCCGACCCGGCGTGTTCGGTGGGCTCTCGGTCGGGATGGGCGTCGCCTGGATCTGCGTGATCTCCGCCGAGATGATCTCGGGCGACTACGGGATCGGTTACCGGACCTGGCAGGCGTACACCATCGTCGACTATCCGGGGGTGCTCGTCGGGATGGCCACGATCGGACTGCTCGGCTGGGCCACCTCCAGCGCGGTCGAGTTCGCCGGTCGCCGGGCCACCCGCTGGCTCCCGGCCCGGGACCGGTCCGGTTGGGGGCGGTCCCGGTGATCTCGCTGCGGACGGACGGGCTGGACCTCGGCTACGACGGGGCACCGGTGGTCCGCGGCCTGGACCTCGACGTGCGGCCGGGCGAACTGTTCGTGCTGGCGGGGGCCTCGGGTTGCGGCAAGTCGACGCTGCTGCGGGCCCTCGCCGGACTGCTGCCGCCGCGCGCCGGGACGATCCTGGCCGATGACGTTCCGGTGCGCGGGCCGGCACCGGACCGGGCCCTGATCTTCCAGGACGACGCGCTGCTGCCATGGCGTACCGCCCGGCGCAACGTGGAACTTCCGCTCGCGATCCGGGGCGTCGCCCGCGCCGAGCGCCGCGACCGGGCCACCGAGTGGCTGTCCCGGGTCGGCCTCGCCGGGCAGGAACGGCGGCTGCCCGGGCAGCTCTCCGGTGGGATGCGCCAGCGGGTTCAGCTCGCCCGCACCCTGGCCGGCGCCCCGCGCGCGGTGTTCATGGACGAGCCGTTCGGGGCGCTCGACGCGCAGACCCGGGCCGCCATGCAGCGGCTGCTGATCGAGGTGCTGACGGCCGCGCCCGCGACGGTCGTGTTCGTCACCCACGACGTCGACGAGGCACTCCTGCTCGGCGACCGGGTCGCCGTCCTCGGTGCCGAGGGCGTCCGTGACCTGGTCGACGTCCCGTACCCCCGGGGTGTGGCGGCCCGGGGCGCGGCGGAGGTCGCCGACGCCCGCGACCGCATCCTGGCCGCCCTCGGCACCACCCGCTGATCCGTCCGGAAGGAAGTCCCCGACCGTGCAGACACCGCCACTCACCGACCGCCTGGAACTGACCTGCGACGTCCTCGTCGTCGGCGGGGGAACGGCCGGCACCATGGCCGCCATCACGGCCGCCGAGGCCGGGGCCCGGGTGCTCCTGCTGGAGAAGGCCCACGTGCGGCACTCCGGCGCGCTCGCCATGGGAATGGACGGCGTCAACAACGCCGTCATCCCCGGCAAGGCGACCCCGGAGGAGTACGTCGCCGAGATCACCAGGGCGAACGACGGCATCGTCAACCAGCGGACCATCATGCGGACCGCCACCCGGGGCCACGAGATGGTCCGCCGGCTGGAGCGGTACGGCGTCAAGTTCGAGAAGGACGAGTACGGCGAGTACGCGGTGCGCCGCGTACACCGGTCCGGCAGCTACGTCCTGCCGATGCCGGAGGGGCGGGACATCAAGAAGGTGCTCTACCGGGTGCTGCGCGAGCGTCGCATGCGCGAGCGGGTCCGGATCGAGAACCGGGTGATGCCGGTGCGGGTGCTGACCCGGGACGGGCGCGCGGTCGGGGTGGCCGGCCTGCACACCCGGACCGGTCAGTTCGTCACCGTCGCGGCCGGGGCCGTCGTGCTGGCGACCGGCGCGTGTGGCCGACTCGGGCTGCCCGCCAGCGGGTACCTCTACGGGACCTACGAGAACCCGACGAACGCGGGTGACGGGTACGCCATGGCGTACCACGCCGGAGCGGAACTGTCCGGCATCGAGTGCTTCCAGATCAACCCCCTGATCAAGGACTACAACGGCCCGGCCTGCGCCTACGTGGCCAACCCGTTCGGCGGGTACCAGGTGAACAACCGGGGGGAGCGGTTCGTCGACTGCGACTACTGGTCCGGGCAGATGATGGCGGAGGTGTCCCGGGAGATCGCCTCCGCGCGCGGACCCATCTATCTGAAGTTGACCCATCTGCCCGAGGAGCGGGTCGCCGCGCTGGAGACGATCCTGCACACCACCGAGCGGCCCACCCGGGGCACGTTCCACGCGGGCCGTGGTCACGACTACCGCACGCACGACGTCGAGATGCACATCTCGGAGATCGGGTTGTGCGGCGGGCACTCCGCGTCCGGGGTCTGGGTCGACGAGAACGGCGCGACCACCGTACCGGGGCTGTACGCCGCCGGTGACCTGGCGTGCGTCCCGCACAACTACATGATCGGCGCCTTCGTCTTCGGCGATCTGGCCGGCGGCCACGCCGCCCGCACCCTGGTACCCCCGCCGGACCTGCCGGCCGACCAGCTCGCCGCCGCGCACGAACTGATCTACCGCCCGCTGGCCAACCCCGACGGCCCGGCACAGCCGCAGGTCGAGTACAAGTTGCGGCGGTTCGTCAACGACTACGTGGCACCGGCGAAGACCGCGGCCAAGCTGGAACTCGCGATCGAGTCCTTCGACCGGATGCGCGGGGAGATCGCCGCGATGGGCGCGCGTACCCCGCACGAGCTGATGCGGTGCGCCGAGGTGAGCTTCATCCGGGACTGCGCCGAGATGGCCGCCCGCGCCTCACTCGTCCGCGCCGAGAGCCGGTGGGGGCTCTACCACGACCGGGCCGATCTGCCCGCACGCAACGACGCCGACTGGTTCTGCCACCTCAACCTCCGGCGCCGGCCCGACGGGAGGATGGAATTCCTCAAGCGTCCGGTCGCGCCGTACCTGGTGCCGGTCGCCGAGTTCCGTCCACCGCCAGCCGGGCCGGACGAGCTGGTGGTGGCCGAGCCGGCGCACCGGTTCGCCGGTGTCCGTTCCGCCCCGCAGACCCTGGGCGCCGGTCGGGTCGCCCGGGCGGACGACCGCCTGCTGGAGCTGCTGCGACTCGCCGAGGAGCAGCCCAGCCTCACCCGACTGGCGCCGTACCTCGTCGACGTCGACCCCGATGTGCGCCGTACCGCCGTGCTCACCCTGACCGAGTCCGCGCCGGACGGTGCCGCCGAGGCCCTGGTCGAACGGCTGGACGACGCCGACCCGGGCGTGCGGGGGGCGGCGGTGGGGGCGCTGCGCGAACTGGCCGACGTGCTGCCCCGGGATCTCGGTGGTCCGCTGCGGAAGCGGGCCGGCAACGACGACCCGGCCGTCCGCGGCCTCGTGCTGGAACTGCTCCGGGTCACCGGGACGGGCGTGCTGGACGACTTCACCGGCGGTCTCGCCGATGCCGAGCCGGCCGTCCGCATCGCGGCCGTCCGAGGCCTGGTCCGGCTCGGCGCAACCGGCGCGCTCGCGGCGGCCGGCACCGACCCGGCCCGGGAGGTGCGCGTCGCGGTGGCCCACGGGCTCGGCAGCCTCGCGGAACCAGCGGGCGCACCGGCGCTGCTGCGGCTGGCCACCGACCCCGATCCGCTGGTACGCGCCGCCGCGCTCGTGGCCGCCGCCGCCATCGGCTGCCCGGAGCCCCTCGCCGCCGTTGCCGTCGAGGGACTGCGCGACCCCGCGTGGCAGGTGCGGGAGGCCGCCGCCACCGCGCTGGCCGGGGCCGGCCCGGCCGTCGCGGTCCGCCCACTGCTGGACGTGGTCCGGGACGGCAACCTCGACGTCCGCCGGGCCGCGGTGCGTTCGTTGGCGGCGTGGACCGACCGCGCGGACGTGACGGCGGCGCTGCGGGTGGCGGTCGACGGCGACCCGGACGCCGACGTCCGGGCCTACGCCCGGCGGGCGCTGACGGCAGAACCCGCCGCCGGCTGACGCCGACGGCGGGTCCACATCGGGCGCCAGCCGCTGCCCTTGGCCGACCGGCCACCCGCTGCGTGTGATCAGCGGGTGGCCGGGTCGGACCGTGTGGGGTGCGCTGTCTGACCTTCCTGCTCGGTCGGGTCAGCTGCGCAGGCTCCACTGCTGGTTGCTACCGCCGTTGCAGGACCACAGGATCAGCTTGGTGCCGTTGGCCGTACCGGCACCGTTGGCGTCGAGGCACAGGCCGGACTGCTGACCGGTGATCGTGCCGTTGGAGTTGACGTTCCACTGCTGGTTGGCCTGACCGTTGCAGTCCCAGATGATCACCGTGGTGCCGTTGCTCGTACCGGCGCCGTTCGCGTCCAGGCACTTGTTGCCGTACACCTGCAACTGCTTACCCGAGGTGTAGGTCCAGGACTGGCCGGCGGCGCCGTTGCAGTCCCACAACTGCACCTGGGTGCCGTTGGTGGTGGACGAGTTCGGCACCTCGACGCAGCGGCCGGACTGGCCACCCACGATCCGCTGCGCACCCGACGGCGGCGGCGTGGTCGGCCCACCCGTCGGCCCACCCGTCGGACCGCCGGTCGGACCGCCCGTCGGCGGCAGCAGGGTGATGGTGTAGGCGTCGTGCGAGTCGGTCCAGTTCACGCTCACGTTGGCGGTGTTGCCGTTGACGGCGATCGTCTGATCGGAAACGGTCGTCGGTCCGGAGACGGCGCCGCCGTTGTTGTAGGGGACCCGCTGGACCATGGCACGGATCTGGCCGTTCTGCACCAGCCCCGTGGTGTCGAGGCGGTTGAGGGCGATGTTGACGGTGCCGGTGTCGCCGTGGTTGCCGAGCAGGACCTTGGCGGTGCCGGTGTCCTTGGCGGCGACGGCTTCCATGTTGCCGGACTGGGTGGTGGTGACGCGGTTGCCGGTCATGGAGCCGTAGAACTGGTAGGCCCACCATTCGCCCTTGGTCTGGTACTGGCCGCTGGAGTTGCGGGTGAGCAGACTGGCGATGTCGTTGTGGAGGTTCTGTCCGCCGGCCCAGTTGGCGCGCAGGCCGTCGGCGCCGGCGCGTTCGAGACGGCCGAGGTACCAGGCGCCGTTGCCGGGGTTCTGCTCGTTGGAGGCGCCGTACTCGTTGATCTGGTGGGGGCGCGGGTGGGCGATGCCCCGGGAGCTGAGGGTGGAGTTGGCGGTGTTGACGTTGGACACCGGGTCGCCGGGCAGGGAGTGCCAGCTGAAGATGTCCGGTACGACGTTGTTGGCCTTGACGTAGTCGAGGTACTGGGTCCACCAGCCGCCGGTGGACGGCACGCCGGCCATGCTCGGTCCGACGATCAGCATGTTCGGGAAGGTGGAGCGGATGCGCTGGTAGGTGTGTTTCCACATTTCGAAGTACTGGGACTGGGACCGGTTCCAGAAGATGCTGAGGTTGGGTTCGTTCCAGATGTCCCACTCGACGGTGATGCCGGCGGTCTTGACGTCGTTGAACAGCCGGTTCAGATAGTTGTCGTAGTCGGTCCAGCTGCCGTTGTCACCGGGGAAGCGGCTGATGCCGGCACCGTCGGCGCCCCAGATGTCGTGGTTGAGCAGTACGAAGGTGCCGCCGAGGGCGGCGGTGCGGCGGGCCTGGGCCAGGGTGGCGTTCCAGCGGCGGTCGTAGCCGCCGCCGACCCAGCCCTGTCCGGGTAGTTGGGCGCCGCCGGCGCGCATCGCCTGGAACTTGACGTCCCGGAAGTAGTTGTCGGGCGGGTTCTGACCGTTCTCGGTCATTCCGTAGATCCAGCCCGATCCGCGGTAGGTGGGCGCCCCCAGGGTGCTGGAGAAGTCCACCGACACCCCACCGGCCGCCACCGCCGGCGTCCCCGGCAGCAGGGCGGCGACGACCGCGACGGCCACCGCGCTGAGGACCGATCCGAACAACCATCGATGCCGACGGGAAGTCCGCCTTAGTCTGACTGACACCTTTGCCTCCGCTGTCCGGTGTGCCGCACGACCTGAGCCCGTCCAGCCCAGTCCGATGCCCGGCGCGGCCCCGCAGCACACCGATAGGATCGTTTCGATTGATGTGTGTCACGCTAATTGCCTGCCAGGACTGCCTGTCTGGCGGTGTGGGCCGGGGAGTCTGCGAATCGGTTCGACGCCACATTAGAATCGACCTATTCCGATGTCAAGACTTGTTTGCCGATAGATGACGGTTCGGTTGCGCCGATCCGCGTTGGTTCACCGGCCGATCGGGGCCGGCCGTCCCCGGGATACCCGGCGGGTCAGTGGTGGTGAGACCTGTTGACTGTTCCGATGTTATCGATAACATCGATGCCGATGGGTGCCGACCATGATCTTCATCCGGTCGGTCACCGGTTCATCGCCGGGCAGTGCGATCCCGACCGGATCGCTGCACGCTGCCGGTCTGGTTCGTGCGGGTCGCCGGCTACGGCCGGCAGCCATGTCGAGGTGGAGGGCCCGATGTGGCCCGGAGGGAGAACCTGATGGGTCTCGGAGACAGGAGGGCCCGCCGACGGCGCGGCCCGCTCATGGCGGCGCTGCTGCTGCTGATCGGTGCCGCGTTCTGGGTGGTCGCAGGGCCGCTGGCCCCACCCGCGCAGGCGCTCGGGAACGGGCTGGCACTGACGCCCCCGATGGGTTGGAACGACTGGAACGCGTACGGCTGCAATGTTTCCGAGAACCTGGTCAAGCAGACCGCCGACCGGATCGTGTCCTCCGGCCTGGCCACCGCCGGATACCAGTACGTCAACATCGACGACTGCTGGATGCAGCACAACCGGGACGGCAGCGGAAACCTGCAGCCCGACTACGGCAAGTTCCCGGACGGGATCTCCGGCACGGCCGCGTACGTCCACTCCAAGGGCCTCAAGATCGGGATCTACGAGGACGCCGGCACGTCCACCTGCGCCGGCTACCCGGGCAGCCTCGGCCACGAGGCCCAGGACGCCCGGCTGTTCGCCTCCTGGGGCATCGACTACCTGAAGTACGACAACTGCTTCAACAACGGCAGCAGCACCACCCAGCAGTACATCCAGCGGTACTCGGCGATGCGCGACGCGCTGGCCGCGACCAACCGGCCGATCGTCTACAGCATCTGCGAGTGGGGCGTCAACGCCCCGTGGACCTGGGCCGGCGACGTCGGCAACCTGTGGCGGACCACCGGCGACATCCAGAACAACTACAACAGCATGCTGTCGATCTTCCACCAGAACGTGGGACTGTCGGCGTACGCCAAGCCCGGCGCGTGGAACGACCCGGACATGCTCGAGGTCGGCAACGGCATGTCCGCGACCGAGGACCGGGCCCACTTCAGCCTGTGGGCCGAGATGGCCGCGCCGCTGCTGGCCGGCAACAACCTGGTCAACGCGAGTTCCACCACGCTGTCCATCCTGGGTAACCGGGACGTGATCGCGGTCGACCAGGACTCGCTGGGCAAGCAGGGTCGGATGATCAGCTCCTCGAGCGGACGGGACGTGCTGGCCAAGCCGCTGGCCAACGGCGACGTCTCGGTGGTGCTGTTCAACGAGGGCAGCTCCACGGCCACCATCAGCACCACGGTGGGCGCCATCGGCAAGAGCGGCGCCGACAGCTACTCGCTGAAGGACCTGTGGTCCGGAGCGACCAGCACCACGAGCGGCAGCATCAGCGCCAGCGTTCCCGGGCACGGGGTGGTCATGTACCGGGTGTCCGGGGGCACCACCAGCACCCCCAGCCCCGGCCCCAGCGACTCGACGTTCGGGCTGCGCGGCGTCGCGTCGAACCGGTGCCTGGACGACCCGAACAGCAGCACCACCAACGGGGTGCAGCTGAACATCTGGGACTGCAACGGTCAGACCAACCAGCGGTGGACGTTCACCAGCGGCGGCCAGTTGCAGGTGTTGGGTAAGTGCGCCGACGCCTACAACAACCAGACCAGCACCGGTACCCAGGTGATCCTCTGGGACTGCAACGGTCAGACGAACCAGCAGTGGCGGATGAACTCCGACGGCTCGATCGCCGGGGTCCAGTCCGGGCTCTGCCTGGACATCGTCGGGGGGTCCACCGCCAACGGAGCCAAGATCCAGCTGTGGACCTGCAACGGCCAGAACAACCAGAAGTGGACCAAGGTCTGACAGTCAGGCCGCCGGAACGAAGTCGACACGGCGAACAACCGTGAACATCACGGGCCGGGGGGGGGGGGGGAAGAGCAAACCGCCCTCTCCCCCCCCCCCCCCCCCCCCCCGGCCCGTTCCATGTCGTCCAGCCGACCGCCGTACCGGCACGGCCGTCGGCCAACCAGCGACCCTGCCGGTACGGGCCGCCGGCCAGGCCATCCGACGCCGGTACGCGACTCGTCAGTGGACGATGGCAATCACCGTGAGCCCGACCCCGTACCCTGCGACGCCGAGGTGCAGGCCGGTCCACAGCCAGTGCAGGCGGATCCGGTGCAGCCGGGGATGGGCGTCGTAGTGCAGCTGCCGGAACCGCACGATGTTCGGATCCTCGACCAGCGTCTTCAGCTCCTTGAGCGTGGTGGTCAGGGCCCGGGCCTGGCTGAGGTGATAGCGGGAACGCTCGTGGTATTTCGCCGAGGTGAGGGCGCCGTACAGGCCGATGAGCGCGATGAGAATGCCGAGCGGGATCGTGCTGTCGGCGAACCTCTGCTGGATGATCAGCCCGCTGAGGCCGGCGGTGATCACCAGGATGAAGTTGGTCATGGTGGCCCGCTGGTCCTCACACTGGCGCAGCTGTTGACGGTGCTCGGTCCAGTAGGCCAGCACGACGTCCGCGGCGTCACTCATTCCGGTCCTCTCGTCGGATCGTCGGGCTCGCGACCCGCACCGGCAAGCGATTCCAGCTCCGCTCGAATGGCTCGGGTCCGCCGATGGTCGGGGCCGAGGGCGGCGAGGCTGATGGTGAGGGCTTGTTCGTACTGGTCGCGGGCCTCGTCGAGCTGTCCCAGTGCGCGTAGCACGTAGCCGAGGTTGCCGCGCCGGATGCCGATGTTGGGGTGGTTGGGGCCGAGGGCGGCGAGGCTGATGGTGAGGGCCTGTTCGTACTGGTCGCGGGCCTCGTCGAGCTGTCCCAGCTCACGTAGCACGCCGCCGAGGTTGTTGCGCCAGATGCCGATGTCCGGGTGGTTGGGGCCGAGGGCGGCGAGGCTGATGGTGAGGGCCTGTTCGTACTGGTCGCGGGCCTCGTCGAGCCGGCCCAGCTCACGTAGCACGCCGCCGAGGTTGCCGCGCCGGATCCCGATCTCGGGGTGGTTGGGGCCGAGGGCGGCGAGGCTGATGGTGAGGGCTTGTTCGTACTGGTCGCGGGCCTCGTCGAGCTGGCCCAGGCTCTGTAAGACCCGACCCACTTCGTCGTGCCGACGCCCCGTCTCGGGGTGGTCCGGGCCGAGCGTCGCCGCCGTGACGGCGAGGGCCCGCCGGGCCAACGGTTCGGCTTGGCGGTACTGGCCCCGTTCGCGCAGGTAGGTCGAGGCGCGGTCGAGCAGCCAGCCAGCCTGCTCGCCGCGGACGCCCAGCCGCTCGGCGTGATCGGTCACGGCCAGCAGATGTGGCAGCAGCCGCTCGCAGTCCGGCCAGGTTGGCACCTCCCAACTGTCGTTGGGGAAGGCCACCCGGATCAGGTCGACCGCCACGGCGGCCCAGACGCCCCGTTCCCCGTCGGTCAACCGGGCCTGTACCACGGCCTGGACCAGGCGGTGCATGCCGACCTCGGTCGGGCCGAGGGTGACCAGCGAATAGCCGCCGACCGCCGCCAGCAGCCGGTTGTAGGCCAGCCGGTCCGCCACCGCCGCGCCCAGCCGCTCGGGCAACAGCGACGCCCGTTCCGGCAGCAGGTCCCGGGGAACCTCGGAGGCCAGGAATGCCAGCAGGTTCAACAGTTGTTCCGCCAGCGGCTGCTGGGCGTGGACCTGCTCCAGCGACAGCGTCCAGACGGTTGCCACCCGCCGCCGGTCCGGATCCGGCGGGTCGTTGCCGGTACCGGCTTCGTCCAGCGCGAACAGCTCCCGGGCGCGGTCCCGGACCAGCCCGACGTACCCGGCCAGGTCCTCGCCGGTCTGCTCCAGGTAGGCGGCGGCTTCCTCCACCGCCAGCGGCAGGTCGCCGACCAGGTCCGCCAGGTCGCCCAGCAGTTTCTCGTCGGTGTGCCGGGTCCGGTTCCGCAGGTACGCCACGGACTCCTGCCGGGACCACACCTCCAGGGCGACCGGTGCGGCCCGCGCGCCCCAGGCCGGCCACCGGGAGGTGACCAGGACGTGTCCGCGGCCTCCCGGCGGCACCAGCCCGGCCAACGACTCCGGCCGCTCGGCGTTGTCGTAGACCAGCAGCCAGCGGTCCCGGCCGCGCAGGTGGTCGAAGACCGCCGCCACCGCCTCCCGTTCGTCGGCCGCGGCGGGTAGGCCGAGTCTGCCCCCGAGCTGGGCCAACTGTGCCGGCACGGTGGCCGGTTGCTCGGCGGCGATCCACCAGGCCAGGTCGTAGTCGCTGCCGAACCGGTACGCGTACTCGACCGCCAGCGTGGTCTTGCCGACTCCGCCCAGTCCGTGCACCGCGCCCGAGACCACGGCGGCCGAGGCGTCCGCCCGCAGCCTGCGGTACACCTCGCGAGTCGCCTCGGCGCGGCCGGTGAAGACCTGATTGCGGGCCGGCAGGTTCGTCACCGCCGGCCCGGCGCCGGGAAACCGCACCCGCGCGGGCCCGCCCGCCGCCGGTCCGTCGTCGGCCGGGCTGAGGTCGCCGGCTAGGCTGAGGGAACCCGCCGGGCCGGGGGAGCCCGGGAAGGCCGCCCGGGTCGGACGTAGCCGGTCAACATCCACCGCGGCCAGCAACTTCTTCCCGGCACCCATCTCGGCCACGTCGACGAGGTCCAGGTAGACCCGGGTGGTCAACAGCCCGGTCGGCTCGCACGGCTGCACCCGGACCGGGATCAGCAACCCGTGCTCCCCGCTCGGATCCCGGGCGAACACCGCCCGCCATTCTGCCTCGCAGTACGGCGACTCCAGGTACGCCGGAGACAGCACCGCGATGACCCGCCGTGCCGACCTGACGGCCGCGTGCATCTGGTGCGCGAAGTCGGAGCCCGGCCGGAAGTCCGCCGCCTGATACACCGTGCTGAACCCGGTCCGCTCAAGCTGGACGGCGATCCACTCGGCCCAGCCACGGTTCACGCTCGCGTAGCTGATGAAGAAGTCGGGACCCGACCGCCCGTCGTCCATCCGACCTCCGTGGCACCGGCAGGGCACCCCATCCTAGTGATCCAGGTCCACCATGGACCCACGCGGAAGCGGTCGTGCCTGTCGGAAAGGTGACGACCGTTCCGGTCCGCGTGCCGGGGGAGGACGGCGGGGTGGGATGCCGCGCCGACGGGGGTTCAGCGCGGGGCGATGCCGGCGAGGAGCGTGTCGATGATGTCGGGGATGCCCTCGGCCAGTACGGGGCGGTGGACGCCACCGACGATCTCGGTGAACCCGAGCACCATCGCCGGACCGATGATCATGGTGAGCGTGGCGTCGAGCGGAAAGTCGCCGAGCCGGCCGAGTCGCCGCTCGCCGGTGAGGTAGTCGGCCAGCGGTTGGCGTAGCCGTTGGGGTCCCATCGGCTCCCGATGGATCTCGACCATGAACCGGTGCAGCAGCGCGGGCTCGGAGACCAGACCCGTCACCACGGGCAGGGTGTCGGCGACCACCTTGTGGAGGGCACCCGCGTAGGTGATCAGATTGTTCCGGACGTCGCCCGTGCCGGGCTGTGGCAGGTCCCGTTCGAACCCGGCAAGTTCCCGGGCGTAGCGGCGGACCAGGGCTGCCACCAGCAGCTCCGACTTGTCGGCGAAGTAGTTGTACAGCACGCCGTCGGACACCCCGGCGGCACGGGCGATCTCGCGGGTGGTGATCGAGCCGACCTGCCGTTCGGTGAGGAGCCGTTCGGCGGCATCGACCAGCTGTTCCCGCAGGGCGGTGGCCGGGTCGTCCTCGACCCGGCCCCGCGTGACTCTGGTCCGTCTAGGTGACATCGCGCCTAACGGTAACCGACCCGGCCAGCAGCACGAGAACGGTGGCGTAGCCGGCGAGAACCAGCCCGCCACCCCACTGGGGCAGCACGTCGACACCCGGAAATGACACGCCCTCCAGCGCCTGCCCGCTGCGGAACGGCAGCCAGCGGCCGAGATCACCCAGCAACTGCCCGACGATGCCCTCGACCAGGGCCAACCAGGCCAGTGCCCCCGCCACGGCGGCCGTGACGTTGCGGACCAGCGCGCCGACCCCGACGCCGACCGCCGCGAAGCAGGCGTTCCAGGCCACGCAGCCCGCGACGGTGCCCCAGACCGCGGATGAGCCCAGGTCCAGCGAACCGCCCTTGGCGGCCAGCCAGACGGCGGTGGCCGCGATGGCCACGATCGAGCTGACCAGGCCGAAGACCACCCCGGCGCCGGTGTGGACGGCGAGCTTGGCGGCGATCACCCGGCCACGGCGGGGCGTGCCGAGGTAGGTGTCGGTGATGGTCCGGTGCCGGTACTCGCCGGCCACGGCGAGGATGCCGAGGACGAGGGAGAACAGCGACACCAGTCCGGCGTGCGCGACGGCTCGTTGGGCGGTCACCGGGTCGGCCACGGCCGGGTCATCGCTGAGGAACAGCCCGCTCACCCCCGCGACGATGACCAGTTGGGCGGCGACCAGCAGCACCAGCGGAGCGCGTACGCTGCGTAGTTTGTCGATCTCGGTTCGCATGCTCATCTCCTAGCCGGCGGCGGTGGTGAGTTCGAGGAAGGCGGCCTCCAGTGAGTCGCCGAGGCCGTCGAGTGGACCGGCGTAGCGCAGTCGTCCCCGGTTGACGATCACGACCTGGTCGACGGTCTGGGCGACCTCGCTGAGGACATGGCTGGAGATCACGATGGTCCGCCCGCCCGCGGCGAGGTCGCGCAGCAGGCCCCGTAGCCAGGCCATCCCGGCCGGGTCGAGGCCGTTGGCGGGTTCGTCCAGGACCAGCACGTCCGGATCGCCGAGCAGGGCACCGGCCAGCCCGAGCCGCTGACGCATGCCCAGGGAGTAGCCGCGGGTCCGCCGGTCGGCGGCGTCGGTCAACTGGACGAGGTCGATGACCTCGTCCACCCGGGACGGTCCCACCCCCGCTGGTCCGGCGAGGACCCGCAGGTGGTCCCGGCCGGTACGGCCCGGGTGCAGGCCGGTCGCCTCAAGCACCGCGCCCACCGTCCGCCGTGGTCGGGGCAGGTCGGCGTACCGGCGTCCGCCGATCAACGCGGTGCCGGCGGTGGGGGTGACCAGGCCCAGGGCCATCCGCAGGGTGGTCGTCTTGCCCGCGCCGTTGGGGCCGAGAAACCCGGTGATGCGACCGGCGGGCGCCTCGAATGACAGGTCCGAAACGGCATGGACCGCGCCGAAGCGCTTGGTCAGGCCGCGGACCGACAGGTCCGTCATGATCCTCTCCTCGGTTATGAGCGTACGTTCATGAACAGGTGCTCATGAGCGTACGCTCATAACAAGGGTGCGGTGGAGCCGACCCGGACATGGGAGCGGGGGGGGGGAGGGGGGGGGGGGGGGGGCGGGGCGAAGAACGGGGGGGGGGGGGGAGAGGGGTGAGAGG